>CALMZW010000437.1 GCA_937870605.1 uncultured Synergistaceae bacterium | reverse complement strand
GCGGATGTAGTCCTCCGCCAGATGGAATCCCACGGCGCCGAGCCCCTGCACCGCAACTGTCTTTCCTTCGAGCGAATCGGATCCCCAAAGGAACCGGGCTCCCTGTTTCGCGGCCATATGGGCGCCGTGCGCCGTGGGAGTTCCCGTCGGGCCGAGCGGTCCCTTCGGGCCGCCGGTGATGTGGAGCGAGAAGTGCTCCTTCATGACGTCGGCGAGGGCAGGGGGGAAGCGCATGTCCGGCCCGCTCGTGTTCCGGGTCCGGTCGTTCGCGTAGGCGAGGAACCCCACCTGGTCCAGATTCTCCAGATCGACGGGCTCCATCTGAACCGTGATCTTGCATCCGCCCATCGGAATGTCCGCCGCGATGTTCTTGAAGGTCATTCCGCGGCCGAGATTCATGCCGTCGATGAAGACGTCGATCTCGTCCTCTTCCGGTTCGTGCCTGCGGATCCCGCCCATGAGAAGCGACGAACGGAGGTTGTTCACTCCGCGTCTGTCGCTGTGGATGTGGTTCGTGAAGCGGATTCCGAGTTTTTCGTTGTAGTAGGAGTCCAGAAGGATATGGCGTCCCTTGCGCATGAGCGTTTTGATCTTCTCAAGATGTCCCGACAGGCCGTGCTTTCCGAAAAGCGCCTCCGTCTCCGCATGGCCGCAGTAGCGCGCTTCGGGCGTCCGCAGCGAGAATACCGTGAAGCTCCGGTTGTACTCGCGGAACGGCGTATCGGCGTCCCACTCGCGCGCCGCGTACAGGACGAAGGCGTCCTTTTTCCAGTCGTAATGGATCTCCATATGGTTCAGGCCTTCCGGACGCAAAACCTCAAAGACACTCTCCCGCATGATGGATAGAGCCTCCTTATGAATGAATATTCGGATGCGTTGCGTCAAAAACAGGGGTTCGCTTACGGAGTCGTTTTTTTCGCTTCTTCAGACGTTCTTTTTCAGACCGGAAATAAAGAGTTCGCCCAGAAGGTCGAAGTATTCCCTGACGTCGAATGCTTCGTGGGGATGGAGTGTGTCGTGAAGGGAGATCGGAATGCGATAGTAGTTGGCGTTGAGACTGAGTATCCGCGCCAGAATGTGCACGGGAAAGTCGGAGCGTATCGCGCCGGAATCGATGCAGTGCCTGATGAGGTGTTTCAGATAGTCCCCGCCCATTCTTTCCTCGTGTTCCCGCAGCTGCGTCCGAAACTCGTCGGAGGGGTCCGCCCCCTCGCGGCAAATGATCGTCGCGAAATCCGGATTCTCCTCGTAAATCTTCCGGGCCGTCGCGAAGTATTCTTTCAGCAGCAACGCGCAGTCCTTCTCGCCGTCGACCCGAAACCCGGCGAGGCGCCTCTCGTAGGCCAGAAAGAGCGAACGCAACACCTCGCGATAGAGCCCCCCCTTTCCTCCGAAGTAATACGAGATCATGCCGCTGGTGACTCCGGCCTCTTCGGCGATGGCCTTGATCGTCACCTTTTCGTAGCCGTGTTTCGCGAAAAGCGTCATCGCCGCTTTCAGAAGGATTTCTCTCACGGCGTCCTCCTTCGTTCTTCCGAGACGCAACTAACTGATCGATCAATCAGCAACGGACAGATACTATCCCCCGCCGAACCGAATGTCAATGAATTTTCTGAATGAATACTACATACCTGCTCATCGAGTCGATGAACGGTATACATACGACGTGGGAAGGAATGGCCTCTGCGGAGCGGGGAGTATCGCGTTTTCAAAGGGGCCAAGGCGGCTCATTGTCAGAAGGAACGCGTCGGGAATGGAGTCGTCCGCGACGCGAACGCAGGCGCCCCACGCCGTCTTTCATCTCAAATGTTGTTTCAGGAAACGCATCGGGTCATGGAAATACCGGTCGAGTTCCTCCATGGTTTTTGACGTATAACTTTTCTCTCCGCCATCGTCGACGCGCTTCCGTATCTCCAGATGCACATGGCGCACGGGAAATCGCGACTTCCGCTGCTCCTCCCCGTCGAACAGCCTCCCGATGCACGTGGTTTCGTCCACGATGTCGCCCGGTTGCACCCGCATGTCCGCGACGTGAAAGTAGCCGGAATAGAAGACATCGCCGTTTTTCAGACGATGCCGCACCAGGACGGCCCGGTTCGGGAATTCGCCCACGAAGCCGACGACCTTCCCCTTTCCGACGGCGTAGACCCGTTCGTTCGGCTTCCCCACGAGGTCGAGCCCGGAGTGCAGGTGTCCCCTGCGGTACGCGCCGTAGCCGTCGTGCGCCCGCAGCCGGACGGCGCGTATCGAGCGCCGGTCGTCCGAATCGAACGGGCTGAAGAGGCGAAGACAGACGGGGACATCCTGCGCGTCTCCTTCGCGCGCATCGACGGGAACAGCACCGCCGAACAGGAATCCGGCCATAGACACGATGACGAAATACGCGACCGCAACGCGAATGTCCACGATGGACTTCGCGGGAAGCCCCGATGCCGCGCCGCACAAGCGCCCGATTCGCCCTGCGCTCTCTATTTGTAGTATTTCCCGGTGCATTCGGATATTGAAATTTCGATGATTCCCGTTCCCTTCACCA
>CALMZW010000436.1 GCA_937870605.1 uncultured Synergistaceae bacterium | reverse complement strand
CCTCTTCGACGCGGTTTCGCGCGTTGATGCGTTCGACGATCGCCTTTTCGATGAGCATATCGTCGACCTTTTCGGATTCGAAAACCCGTTTTTCGGCGAGTTTTTTCTTGAGGTATTCCATGTTCGCCTTCTGCGATTTTGCGACCATGTCATGGTGCCTGTCGAGGATGGCGATTCGCTCGTCGTCGATCTCCTCCAGCGCTTTCCGGAGGCGCTTGAGGGTGTCTTCTTCCGAAAGCCGCTCAGGCTCCTGCGCTTCCTTCTCCTGCGTCTGGGCCTCGCCAAGAAGCTGCGCGAGGTTGTCCCTTCCGGTCGTCAGATCCGCGTTGATGCGTTCCATGCCTCTCCGCTCCTTCCCTGGATTCAAGCAGTCCATTCGCCTATGGTTCGGACACGGAGCGCGTTGTCTTGAACGGCGCTACTCCACCCGCACGACAAGCGATTCGATGTCCACCCTGCGTTCCATCATTCCGTTTTCGATCAGGAATTCCTGTGTCTTCCTGAGGTCTTCGATGTCGGACGGGCGAATGGTCACGTCGAAGTCATAGAGAGGATACATCTTCGCCGCCCCTTCCGGGGTCAGGCCCGTTTCTTCGGCGGTGATCCGGAGCGCTTCCTTTTCGTTCTCCTTCATGAACGCGAGCGCGCTTTTATGGACTTTCATGAAGCGTGCGACCAGGTCGGGGTGCTCTTTCAGGAAGGGGCCGCCGACCGCGATGACCGTGCTTGCGTCAAGAAGCCCCTTGCCCGTGGACAGGATCTTCGCGCCCTGTTCCTGCGCCTTCGATACGGCAGGACCAGCCGCGAGCGCGGCGTCGGCGGAACCCGAAAGCATTGCCGCAACGCCTTCCATGAGCCCCATGGAAAGGAACTCGACGTCCGTCGGCTTGAGCCCGTCGCGGGCCAGCGCCGCGATCAGGAGCTGATGCAGCAGCGTTCCCTTCGGGCCGACAATCTTTTTGCCCTTCAGGTCTTTCACCGACGAAATCGCGGGGTTCTTCGCCAGGATCGTGAACGCTTCCGGAGCCCGGCTGAAGATGCCGATGATCTTGAGGTCGACGCCTCCGGCGGCCGCGAGCAGGGCCGACGTATTGCCAAGGCAGTTGGCGAACTGCACCGATCCTGCGGCGATGGCCTGCGTCTGCTTCGGTCCGGCGTTGAGGTCCGGATGCGTGACGGTGATTCCGTCGGGGCCGAATTCTTTTTCGAAGAGTCCGAGCTTCATTTCGACGATCGCCGGGACGTTGAGAGGCGATTTGACGTAGGTGACGCCTATCTCCTTCACTCCTGCCGCATGGGCGGCTCCCGCAAACGCGCACGCAAGCAGCAGCGCGGCGATGAACCCCTTAGTGCGATGCATTGACACCAGCCTCCTGATAGTGGGATATATCCGGGGCGAACGAATCCTCCCCGGTGATTGCGCGAAGAATTCTCCGTCGAAGCGGAATGAAGACGGGGTCGTCCGATTCGACGGCCGTTTCGAAGGGGACCGGGACGATGTCGGCGATCCTGCCCGCTTCAAGGACGATGACCGTTCGTCCGAGCGTGAGCGCCTCGTCGACGTCGTGGGTCACGAGAACGAACGTCTTGCCGGTCTGCGCGTGAAGGGCCCGGATATCGCGCCGGAGCTTCCGGCGCGTGAAGTAGTCCAGAGCCCCGAAGGGCTCGTCCATGAGGACGATTTCCGGATCGAACACCAGCGTTCGTCCGAGCGCGACGCGCTGGGCCATTCCTCCGGACAGGTGCTGCGGATATGCGTCGCGGAAGCGTTCGAGTCCGAGCATTCGCAGCGTCTCCGATGTTTTGCGTTCGATCTGTTCGCGGTCGCTTCGGCCTTCGAGCGCGAAACGGACATTCTGTGCGACCGTCAACCACGGCATGAGGCGAGGCTCCTGGAAGACGATGCCCACTCCGGCGTCGCCTCGTTCGACGCGGCGGCCGTCGCGGAGGAATTCGACCGCGCCTTCGGTGGGTTCTTCGAGCCCCGATACGAGACGCAGGAGCGTCGTTTTGCCGCAACCGCTCCTGCCGACGACCGTCACGAACGCTCCGGGATCGACGGTCAGCGAGAGCCCGTCTACGGCGCGAATGGAGCCGTTCGGCAGCGCGTATGTCCTGCCGACGCCGCGCAACCTAATCCCAACCGTCACGGCGGACTGACGCCCCCTTCCACGGCGCGGCCGCTCGCGCGAGCCGGAAGAACAGATGGTCCGACATGCCGCCGATCAGGCCGAGCGCAAGGATGCCGACGACGATGACATCGGAGCGCGAGAGGGATTCCGCGTCGTGGATCATGTACCCCAGTCCCGACGACGCTGCGATGAGTTCGGCGCCGATCAGCGCACGCCAGCTGTATCCCAAGCCGAGGCGCAGCCCGGTCAGGATCGACGGAAGCGCGGAGGGGAAGATGATCCGGCGGAAGCGCTGCGTTCCCGTAAGGTTCAGGCTCCGGCCGACCTCGATCAGCCCCGCGTCACAGCGCCGCACGCCGTCGAGCGTGTTCAGGAACACGGGAAAGAACGTGGCCAGGAGGATCACCACCATTTTCGAGCCCTCGCCGATGCCGAACCAGAGGATCAGCAGCGGTAGCAGCGCAAGCGGCGGCACATGCCTCAGGAATTCGAGCGTCGGATAGAAGAGCCGTCCCCACGCCGGACGAAGCCCCAGCAAGACGCCGAGCGGCAGCGCCAGCGCGCACGATGCGCCGAATCCGGCGACGATCCGAAGCGTGCTCGAGAGAATCCCCGCCGGGAGTTGACCGTTCAGCGTGAGCTTCCATGCCGCCCCGATCACCGCCTCCGGCGACGGAAGCAAAAAGGCGTTCCAGAGCCCGAGCCGGCTGCCGATCCACCAGAACAGGAGCGCGAGCACGGGAAAGAGCATTCCGGAGAACAGCGGGTGCGCCGACGATCGTCCATCACAGGCGTACCCGACGTGCTCCTTCCGGCAGGGCCGGAGGTTGCGGATCGAAGCGGAGTCTTCTCCGGGCATTATCGCGTCACATCCTCGCGGCGGCTGTTTCCGCGACCCCGCGGCGACGCGCCGAAGAGCGGGAATCCCCGCGATCCAGCCGCATCGTCCGGCCGAGCGCGCGCAGATGTCCGGCGATCTCGTCGAGTTCCTGGACTCCGTCCTGCCGGATCGTATCCTTCCCGGGATACAGCAGGTAGAGCATGCGGACGCTCAGGGGCGTGATATTCGGCATGAGGACGTTCGCCCCGGCGGCGAGCATCGCCTCGCGGCCTTCCGCAAAGAGCGACCCCGCTGCGGTGGTCGCCGGGATATTGGCGTCCGGCAGGATGATGCGCACAATCGCCGTCATGCGGACCGTTTCCTCGATCGTTCCGGGAGCGGCGGCGAAAAGCGGCGTGTCGGGGTTCGGGATGAACGGACCGATGCCGATCATGTCAAGCTCAAGATCCCGGCAGAGTTCGAGATTCTCGCGGCGCGTCTTCTCCGTCTCTCCGGGAAGCCCGACCATAAACCCGGAGCCGACCTCGACGCCCGCTTCGCGGAGGTCGCGCAACGCACGGAGCCTTCGTTCGAGCGACACCCCGTCGCGCAGACATTCGTGCAGTTCGCGGTCGGACGTTTCAAAGCGCATCAGATAGCGGTCCATTCCCGCGTCACGGAGCGCCCGGTACTCGCCGGGCGACCTGATGCCGCAGCTCAGCGTCACGGCCGCCTCGCCCGAAGTCTGCTCCTTTATGGCCCGCACGATCGCACAGAGCCTGTCCGTCGTCCAGAGCGGATCCTCTCCGCCCTGCAGGACAAAGGTCCGAATCCCCCGGTCGAACGCAGCCCTCGCGGCGTCGAGCAACACGTTCTCTTCGAGGCTGTAGCGGCCGATTTTCCGGTTCTCCCGGCGCAGACCGCAGTACAGGCAGTTGCAGGCGCAGCGGTTCGTGAACTCCATCAGTCCGCGGATCCACACACCGTCGCCGTACCGTTCCGTCCGGATTCTGTCCGCTTCCGCGACGAGATTGGCCGTCGGGAGCGCCATCAATTCCCGGATCGAGCTAGCGCCGCGCGTCATCGGAACCTCCGGCGAAGCTGTTGTAGAGCGCATGTTCCAGAGGGAACGGCTCCAGCGCGCGGGGCAGGAGCCCCTTGGCCCACGCGAGGAATAGACCGTAGTTCGTCCCGGCCAGCCCGACCTCCCGGAAAAGGGCGATCCGGCGCATCATGTTGTTATGGGTCGTCATGCATCCGGCGCAGTTGATCACGAACGCATAGTCCGAAAGGCGTTCCGGAACGTCCTGGAGGAGTTCGAACGAGACGTCGGCACGCACCTTTTTGCGGAAGAGGTTCGGGATCTTGACCGTGCCGATGTCGTCGTCAACGCGGTGATGCTTGCACGATTCGAGGATCAGGATCTTTCCGCCGGCCGGCACGTCCCGCAGACGCCGGAGCCCTTCGACGAAGTACGCGAGGTCGCCCTTCTTTCGCGCGAAGAGGATCGAAAAGGACGTCAGAAGCTGATCCTCCGGGATGACGGCCGAAACCTCGGAGAACGCCTGGCTGTCCGTTATCACCAGCGACGGGCGATCCTTCAGCGAGGCGTAGCACGCGGCAAGCTGGAACTCCTTCGTGACGGACATGAAGCAGTCCTTGTCGAGGATGTCCCTGATGACTTCCACCTGGGGAAGGATCATCCGGGCCTTCGGCGCCGAGTTATCGATCGGCGTCACGAGAAGGATCGACTCCCCCGCCTGGACCAGCCCTTCGAGCGGCGTTATCTCGCGCTCGACGAGGTCGGAAAAAGACTGGAGCGCCGCGTTGAGATCCGCGATGCCGCGACGCGACAGGTTGTCCACGTGTATCTTGCGGTAGTGGGGAGCGAAACGCCGCTTTTCGTCGCATATTCCCCGGTCCGCGAAGGTGAACACGATCAGGGCGGGCTTCTTTTTTTCCGCGAGACGTGCGATGACGGCCTCTTCGGCCGGCGTCGGCGGCGCGTCGGCCGGAGTGACGAAGAGCACGATGTCCGCAGTCTCGAGCCGGAGGTTCGTACGTCTGACGCGAAGCGCGCCGAGCTCATCCTCGTCGTCGTCGAATCCGGCCGTATCCGTCACCGAAACGGGACCGAGCGGCCCCATTTCGATGCTCCGCACAACGGGGTCCGTCGTGGTGCCGGGACGGTCCGAGACGATAGAGATTTCCGCTTCGAGCATATTGTTCACGAGCGACGATTTGCCGCTGTTCCGGAGTCCGTACAGGACGATGCCGATCTGTTCCGCCAGAGGCGTGTTGAGCATGCCGTATCTCCTTGCGTCGAAAGTTTGATGAAGCATACTTCATTGCCGTTCATCATAAAGCTTGTGCATTTTTTGTCAAGTCACGGGGGAGGGGTATATACCCCTCCCCCGTGCATAATTTCGCTTTTTTCTCTCACTATACGTATATTTTACCTCTTTTCTAGAAAATGCGATCCATCAAAAACGTTATGATGCCCATTGCGGCAAGCCGCTGCGTTCCGCCCGTCGGGTCGAGATCGGGCGCCACTTCGACAAGATCTATCGCAAGCACCGGAAGGCGCGCGAGCTGTTCCATGAGGTGCAGAAACTGCGCAGACGTGACGCCGCCGAAGACGAACGAGCCCGTCCCCGGCGCAAAAGCCTGGTCCACGACGTCGATATCGACGGTGACATAGACGCCGTCGGCGCCGTCCGCGGCAATTTCCCCCGCTTTCGTCACGACCTCGTCGATCCCGAGGCGGTCGATATCGCGAACGTTGAAGACGGTCGCGCCGCTCGTGCGAACGTATTCCCAGCGCTCGACGGTCTGGAAGCTCCCGCCCGTTCCGATCCAGACCATGCGCCTGGGGTCCACGCCCGGCAGCTCTCCCACGCGTCTCGCGATGGAGCCGTGGTAGTGGCGCCCCCAGGCGTCCGTGTCGTCCGTCAGATCCAGGTGCGCATCGATGTGGACATAGCCCATGTTCGCGCGCCCGAATCGTTCCGTACAGGCGCGTTCGACGCCCCGGACGGCCGGATAGGTCACATAATGATCCCCTCCCATGCCGACGGGAAGAGCCCCCCTGCGCGCGATCTCGAACACATGCTCTTCGATCGCCGCAGCGGTCCGGGCCACGTCCGCCGGGAAGACGTCCGAATCGCCCGTATCGACCACGACGTCGCGCGGAGGAAAGCGAAAGGTCTTTCCGGTATGGATGTTGACCATTTCCTTCCGGTCGGTCGTCAGCGCGCCCATCTGGTACATGAAATGCAACGACTCCTCGCGTATCGCCCGCGGCCCGAATCTGGCCCCCTGCCGGGAGCCGCACGTCGTGTCGAAGGGCATGCCGTATATTCCGACGTCGTCGGCTTTCAGATCCTGCGGCGCACCCGTCCGGGCGCGCAGAAACGTGGCGAATCCCGCATACGCGGGCGCACATCTCGGGTCCATGGGAAAACCACCCCTTTTCAGGTTCTTGAAGCTGTCTGCCGTATATTTTATCAGCAGGATGGAGGGAAGGACCGTCGCGCAGAGGATGTTCATGAACCGCAACACCTGCCCTGCGCGACGAGATTGACATTTTTGACACAAGAGCGTTGAATTATCCTGATTCATGAGAAAGAATACTGTCCACAAAACGAGGGGGCCGTTATCATGAGAAAAGCCGTTCGTTCCGTTGCATCGATTTTTCTGGTTCTGCTTCTCGTCACCGGCGCTTCCGCGGATGTCATCCGTCCGAAGGTGCTCGTCTTCGCTATGTTCGAAGTCGGGGCGAATACCGGAGATTTCGCGGGAGAGTTCCAGCACTGGTTCGACAGATATTTCAAAGACGCGACATCCGTCTCCGTCCGCGGCGCGTTCGCTCCCGTGTACTGCTCCCCCTCGGGCGTATGCGGCACGGTCGTCGGCGTCGGCAAGGCGAATGCCGCCGCTTCCCTCACGGCTATTCTGTCCGACCCGCGGTTCGACGTTTCGTCGACGTATTTCCTGACTTCCGGGTGCGCCGGAACGCCTCCGGATCGCGGCACGCTCGGTTCCGTCTTCTGGTCCGACTGTATCGTGGATTACGACCTGGGACAGCGATGGTCTCCGCTTGACGTCACGGAAAAAGGCCCCGTCTTCCAGCCGCTCGAAGCCGCCGGGAAGGGGATCGTTCTCCGACTCGATCCGGTCCTGACCGAATGGGCGCACCGACTGAGCCGCAATGCACCGCTGGAAGACGCCGTCGATGCGGCCCTCTACCGGCTGCGATACCGGGAGAAGCAGGCGCACCGGAAACCGTTCGTCGGCGTCGGGACAACGGTCTGCTCCGACACGTGGTGGCACGGACACACGTTGTCGCGGGAAGCGGACTATCTCTGCGCGCTCTATAAGGCCGGAACGTACGTGAGCACGCAGATGGAGGACTCGGCGGTCGCGCTGGTGCTCCAGCGGCATGGAATGCTCGGACGGTACATGATTGCGCGCGACATCGTAAATTTCGATCAGCCGCACGAGGGACAGACTCCGAAAGAGAGCCTCGCCGCCCGCAACGGTTCCTTCTCTATCGGCATGAAGAACGGGTTCCTCGTCGGCGCGGCCGTTGTGGATCATATCGTTAGCAACTGGTCCGTCTGGGAGAAGGGCGTTCCGCCGCTCCCCGCGGCCCCGCTTCAGTAGACGACATTTTCCGGGGAGGGGACAAGCATGCCGGACGCATGGATCACCACAAAGGGCGGAGATAAAGGAGAGACGAGCCTCGGCGACGGAACACGGGTTCCGAAGGACCATCCGAGGGTCGAGGGATACGGAACGCTCGACGAGTGTCAGGCGGCCGTCGGGCTCGCGAGGTCGATGTGCGAGTACCCGGAAATATGCGAACAGCTCTGCGTTCTGGAGCGCGATCTGGGGCTTCTGATGGGACATCTCGCTCTCTATCCGGGGCTTGGCTGTCCCGAAATCGCGACGATCGAGGCGATCACCGAACGCGTGCGGTCGATCACAGGAGAGACGTTCCGGTTCGTGCGTCCCGGCGACTCGAAGGCGGGGGCCGCCCTTCACATGGCCCGCACGATCGCCCGCCGGGCCGAGAGAACCGTCGTGACGCTCTATCGCTCGAACGAAATCGAAGAGCGGACCTATCGCTATATCAACCGCCTCTCCGACGTCATTTACGCGCTCTCGCTCTGGTACGACCATCTTGAACGCCTGCGGCGGGGTGTAACGGACGGCTGTAATGTTGTATAATGCGTACATTGTCGCCTGACACACACGAACAGGGGTGAACGACCGTGGCAGTAATCAATCCGTTGACGCCGGCAAGCAATCAGGGGCTTCGTCAGATCGTGTACGAAAAGCTCAAGGATGCGATTGTGAGCGGCGTAATCAAACCCGGGTCCAAACTTTCGGAGATCGACCTCGCGGAGCAACTCGCCGTTTCCCGGACACCCGTCCGCGAAGCGATCCGGCAACTCGCCCAGACAGGACTTGTCACGCTGACGCCGAGGCGCGGAGCGTACGTAACGCTCCCGACCGAGAAGGACGCGTCGGACCTGTACGAATTGCGTATGGCGCTCGAAATTCTGGCGGTCGCCGACGCGTGCCATCATATCCCGAAAGAGGAATTGCTCCGCTTCAGGGACATCTTCCGCAACATGACGGATCACACGAACCATGAACAGTACGTCTCCGAGGACCGGGCGTTTCATCAGATGATCTACGCGAACTGCTCCAACCACTTCCTGAGCAGGACGCTCGTCAACATTTCCGACCTCATCAACCTCTGCCGGCCGTACTCCATCGAGATGGATCCGATCACGAATTTCGCCGGCGGCCACATCGCCATCATCGACGCCATGCTGGACGGGAAAGAGGACAGGGCGATGGACGAGATGCGCCGTCACATCATCGTGAGCAAGGAAGGGCTTCTGGGCTATCTCCGGAACCGCCAGAAGGAAGGCGGGAAATCCTCCCGCTAGAGAAGAGGCGCCGTTTCCATGACCGTTTCGTATTTCGCCTATAAATTTCTGGGGGCCGCGGTGACACCACCCGGTCTTTTTTTTCTTCTTTTTCTGTTGCTCTTCCTGGCGATCTTCCGGCGCGGGGGACAACGCAAAATCGCGTCCCTCGGGCTCTGCGTCACGCTTGCCGCGACCCTTCTCTCAACTCCGGCCGTCTCGGGGCTGCTCCTCTCGCCGCTCGAATCCACCGAACGATCTCTCCCTGAAGCCGCATCGAAATCCCTCGTCCTCGTCCTCGCGGGCGGAATCAACGTCGACACGGCCGCGCGCGTTCCGTACATGGAATCGGAAACGCTCGCGCGGTTTCTGGAGGGGCTTCTGCTCGCAGGAGAACACGGATGGCCGTTGCTCTATTCGGGCGGCTACCCGGAGAAAGCGAACGAAGAAGACATCAGGAAGATGGTTCTGGCCGCGGCGGACAGGCTTGGTCGCCGCGCAGCCGTTTCCGTGGAAGGCGCTTCCCGGACAACCTGGGAAAACCTGTCGTTCGTCGCACCGACAATTAGGGAGGCAGGCGTCACCGATGTCATCCTCGTGACGTCCGCGTATCACATGCCGCGGTCGCTCTATTGCGCGTCGCGCCTGCTCTCGGGCGTCCGGATCCATCCGTGGCCCGCGCTCCGGAAATCCGAGCCGGCGGCGCCGTCCGCGCTTGACTGGGTCCCCTCTCCCGGAGGGTTATACAACACGTCCGTTGCGGTCCGGGAATACGTCGGATTGTTGGCCTATCGTTTGTTCCGTCACTGACCGCCCTGTTCCGGAAGCGGCGGATCGTCCCGGAAGCGTTTCCAGAAACGCCGCATCCGCGCAAGGATCTTCGCCTCGCGTTCGTTGGCGCACGGAAAGTAGAAGCGCCCCGGCTTCGTCATGTACTGCTGCGGGACCCAGTGCCGCGGATCGTCGTGCGGGTACCGGTATCCGCTGCCGTGCGGGTTGAGATGATCCGGCACGCGCTGCATATCCCCGGAGCGGATCGCCTCCTGCGCCGCGGCGACGGCCTTGTACGCGCTGTTGCTCTTTGGCGCCGTCGCGAGGTAGAGGACCGCCTCGGACAGGACGATCCGCGCTTCGGGAAGTCCCGTGAAATCGGCCGCGTAGGCCGCCGACGTCGCGACCCGCAGCGCATCCGGATCCGCGAGTCCGACATCCTCCGCCGCGAATATGACGAGGCGGCGTGCGATGAACCGGACGTCCTCACCGCCCTCGACCATTCGGGCAAGCCAGTAGACTGCCGCGTCGGGATCGGACCCCCGCATGCTCTTGATGAGCGCCGAGACGATCGTGTAGTGATCGTCGGCGTTCTTGTCGTATCGCGTGCTCGCCATCGGAAGGATCTTCTCGGCCGCTTCCGCAGTAACCGCAGAGGCGCCCGTGAGTGCGACGCTCGACGCGATGACCTCGAGCCGTGTGAGCGCCTGCCGCGCATCGCCGCCGGACGAACGCGCGATGAGCCCCAGCGTGTCGTCGTCGGCGGTCATCTCGAGACGTCCGAGCCCTCGCGGGTCCGTCAGCGCCCTTTTGAGCAGCTGCACGAGGTCCGGCTCTTCGAGCGGGTACAGCTCGAAGATGACCATACGGGAGAGAAGCGTCTTGTTGATCTCGATCCAGGGATTTTCGGTGGTCGTACCGACCAGGATGATGTCGCCCCGCTCCACCGACGGGAGCAGGACGTTCTGCTGGCTTCTGTTGAAGTGATACAGCTCGTCCACGAACGCGATGGCCGTCAGCCCCGCCGCCATCGTCTTGAGTCGCTTCGCTTCCTCGACGAGGTCGCGGAGTTCCGCCACCTTCGCGGTAACGGCGTTGATCTCGAGCAGGGAGCGATCCGTCACCGACGCCATCATCCGGACGAGCGTGGTCTTGCCGACGCCCGGAGGACCGTAGAGAATACAGCTCGGAACCCGGTTCCCTTCGAGAAGCGTGCGCAAGGGCGCGCCCGGAGCAAGCAGGTGGCGCTGTCCGGCGAATTCCTCCGGCGTCCTGGGGCGCATCCGGTCCGCAAGCGGACTTTCCGCGATCAGACCTTCGCGTCGCTCCACGAGATCGCCCCCTGCAGTGTTTTCCAGGGCTCCTCCTCGAAAGACGAGAGACGGATTCCTTCCGTTCCGGCGCAGACCTTCGCCATGGGGTAACAATTGCGGAGCACCGACTGGAGGACATCCGCAAGAGGCTCTCCAAGATTCGACGGGGAGCAGACAGGGGACGCCCTGAAGTGTTCGGGCTCCAGGACGCTCTCCGGCGGCACGATGAACGAGAGCACCCCGAGGGAAGCCGCTTCGAGCATGATGCGCACGATTTCCGGGTCTTTCGTATCGAGCGCCCCGACAACGCGGCTCGCGGCCATCAGCCACTCGACCCCCCTGTTCCGCACGACCGGAAGGTATTCCCAGGGGACGCATGCCTCAGGGCGCCCGAGGGAGGAAACGAGATCGCGAACGCTGTCGAAGGCGATATCGGCCCAGTGCGCGTACGCGGCTCCCGGGCGCTCGACCAGCACGGCGCGTATTCCGGCGCGACGCGCGCCGATGAGGTCATAGACGAAATCACCGACCATCACGCACCGCTCGGGACCGACGCCAAGAGACGATGCGGCGTTCCAGAGCGCTTCCGGGTCCGGCTTGACAGGGCCGGACTCCCGGCTCATGACGACCTGCGGCAGTGTGAACCCCATCCGTTCCGCAGCGCATTCGATGGACTCCCGGCAGTTGCGCGACACGATCGCCCACGGTCGTTTCTCCTGGTCCAGCCACGCGATGAGATCGACGGCGCCGCCGACGCACGTGGCGCGGCGCGCCCCCTCGATCTCGATCGAACGCATATCCTCGATCGCCCGCTCACGGACGTCGGGAGAAAGATGCTTCAGTTCTTCGAGGATCGCCACCTGCCGACCGGCGAAATATTTCTCACGGAAGGGAAGAAAATTCAGCTTCGTATCGGCCAGGACGCCGTCCCAGTCGAGAATCCACGCGTCGCTGAGCGAAGGATGCCACAGCGGAGGGAAAAGATCCGTCAAACGGTGCACCTCCCTAAAAAAAGAGGCGCGACTTCTGTCGCGCCCAATCTGTATCCCCGCAATGTCGTGTCACGAACGTCTTGACCCGGTCCTCGCAAGATCCGAGGCCTACTGACTCTGAGCCTTGGCGACGTACGACGCCGCTTCTGCCGAGCCAGACGAAAGCCTCGCTAAGGTCAGGTGTTGGCTCAAGACAGTTGCTATGATCACGGGCACCGCAGGGCATATTTTCTGATGCGATTATAACATATTCAGCCGCCATGCGGATTGCAGCCGTTCCGGAATATTCGGAAAACACAAAAATGCGGCGCATGTGACCAGCTATGGAATGCACGCGTACGGAATCAATGGAGGGGGCTCCGTTATTGCGATCCGATCCCGTTCATGTTCTCGCGGATATACTCCCGGATCCAGATCGCGACCGAAGGATCCCGAAGGGTTTCCCGATCTCCGAGCGCTTCGAGGATCTCCCTGCTGTCCAGCGTCCAATCGCCGTGGCCGGTCGCGTACCGGAAACGCCACCGGATGTCCGGGTGAAGCACGAGCATCATGCCGACCGATGCAGGCACGTCGCCCAGCGGGGGGAGATCGATGCTGTCCGTCCGGAAGCGCGCCCTTACGAGTGTCCCGACGCCCGTCTCGGAACGGATTTCGAGCCCGCCGCCGCACAGCTCGGCCGACTGCTTGAGGAACGGAATTCCGAGACCGACGCGGCGCGTCGTCCTGCTGGTGCAGAACGGATCGATCACACGGCGCAGAAGATCGGGATCCATGCCCCGACCGTTATCTTCGATCTCGAACACCAGAACCCCGGTTTCCTCTCCGTTCGCGATGGAGATTCGTATGTCCGTGGCCCCGGCGCCGAGGCTGTTTTCGGAAATATCAAGGATATGTTGCGACAGATCCTCGAGCATACGCACGTCACCTCCCGTTCCACGAATGTCCCGGTTCCGACGTGACGGACGCGAGGACATCGATGACGACGGCGTCCTGATCGCCCTGATCGAACCCTTCGGCGTCTCCCGCTTCGAACAGGCGTATCCGGACTTCTTCGAGGAGTTCCTTCACCCGCAACGATTCCGCCAGAACATCGAACGACTCCCGGGGAAGCATTTCGAGGCGGCCCGTCATTTCCCCGAAGAGCAGCATTCCGCCCGTCAGCCAGTTCCTCAAGGGAACGGTCAGCGACCAGGC
>CALMZW010000435.1 GCA_937870605.1 uncultured Synergistaceae bacterium | reverse complement strand
TCTTCGGAACCGGGTGTCCGGATTTTGTCGAAATCGCCGGACTCGCGGGATTCGATTTCCTGATCATCGATACGGAGCACGGACCGGGGAACCCGGAATCGATCCAGCACCTGATCCGGGCGGCGGAACTCCGCGGCATCGCTCCGATCGTTCGCGTGACCTCCGCCGATTCGCAGACGATCCTGCGGACGCTCGATGTCGGCGCGGCCGGGGTTCAGGTTCCGCAGGTCAACGATGCGGAGTGCGCGCGGAACGTCGCGCGCTGGTCGAAGTACTTTCCGCTCGGCGTCCGCGGCGCGGCGATGCCGCGTTCGAGCAATTACGGCATGCGCGGACTCGACGAATATTTCCGGCAGGCCAACGAGGATACGCTCGTCATCGTCCACTGCGAAAACAGGGACGGGCTCGAACGGCTGCCGGAGATCGCCGGCGTCGAAGGACTCGACGTGATCTTCGTGGGACCGTACGATCTCTCCCAGTCGATGGGCATCCCGGGACAGATCTCGCACCCCGCGATGGTCGAGGCCGTCGACCGGGCGCTCCGGATCACGCTCGACGCCGGGAAGATCCCCGGGATCTTCGTCACCTCGGTCGAAGAGGCGAAGCGCCGGATATCGCAGGGGTTCCGCTACATCGCGTACAGCATGGACATCCTGCTGTTCGCGAGCGTCTGCCGCGACGTCGTGAAGGCGTTGAAGTAGTCTCCTGCGGGTCGCGCGCCCATCGCCCAACTCCTTTTGAAATGAAACGAAGGCTTCCGGGATTCAGCCGGAGGCCTTCGTCATGTGAGCGCGTCGCATTACGGATCGGCTACCGGATGGCCTTCACCGCCCGTTCGATCCGCTCGAGCCCTTCGCGCAAAAGCGCCCTGGGCGTCGCGATGTTCATGCGCATGAACCCCTCGCCGCCCGTTCCGAACCAGTCGCCTCCGTCCATTGCGACCTTCGCTTCGTTGACGAAAAAGGCCTGGAGTTCTTTCGCGTTCATTTTCAGCGCGCGGCAGTCGAGGAACGGGATATACGTCCCCTCGGGGCGGATCAGGCGGATTTCGGGAATGTTCGTCTTGAGGAACGAATCCAGATACTCCAGGTTCCCCTGGATGTATTCCATGAGTTCGCCGAGCCACGGCTCGCCCTTGCGGTAGGCGGCCTCGCATCCGAGCGTTCCGAACGTGTTGCCGCCGTCGATGTGCAGGAAGGACGTCGTGTTCCTGTATCGTTCCCGCAGGCGCTTGTCCGGGACGATGACCGCGGATGTCGAGAGCCCCGCGATGTTGAAGGTCTTGCTGGGTGCGATCGTCGTGAGCGAAATGGATGCGGCCTTCTCCGAGAGGGACGCGAGCGGCGTGTGCTTCGCCCAGGGGAAGACGATATCGGAGTGGATTTCGTCCGCGACAATGAGAACGTTCCGTTCGGCGCAGATATCCACGAGCCTGGCGAGTTCCTCTCTCGTCCAGACGCGTCCGACGGGATTGTGCGGCGAGCAGAGGAACATCATGGTCACGGATGAATCGAGTTTGCGCTCCAGATCGCCGAAGTCGATCTCGAAGCGTTCCCCCGTGAAGCGGAGCGGGTTTTCGACGATCCGGCGTCCGCGTCCCCCGATGACGTCGAAGAACGGATAATACACCGGAGGCTGGATGAGAACTCCGTCGCCCGGCTGTGTGTAGGTCAGGATCGCCATCGAGAGCGCCGGAACGACGCCCGGCGAGTGGCAGATCCAGTCCGGATCGATCTCCCATCCGAAACGGCGCCCGACCCAGGAAACGATCGCCTCGTAATACGGCGTCATTCGCTTCGTGTACCCGTAGATGCCGTGTTCCACGCGCTCCCGGAGCGCCTCATTCACCTCGGGCGGCGCCTTGAAGTCCATATCGGCGACCCACATGGGCAGCAGATCGTTCTGTCCGAAGAGCGGCGTCATCAGATCCCACTTCGAGCTGCACGTGTTCGTTCGTTCGATGACGGTGTCGAAATCATATCGTCCCAAAAATGTTCCTCTCCTCTCAAAAAACACCTCGTATCCGTTTTTGG
The DNA here is from genome assembly GCA_937870605.1 of uncultured Synergistaceae bacterium. Taxonomy (GTDB): domain Bacteria; phylum Synergistota; class Synergistia; order Synergistales; family Aminobacteriaceae; genus CALFXN01. Next base: position 12,037 of record CALMZW010000435.1, on the reverse strand, counting down.
ATCCACTGTGGATATACTACACCATCCCGAAAAAAGCGTTGCGGTTCTTCAGTCCCTTGTCCGCGCAGCGGCTTCATGGTAGAGTGTGTTCTCGCCCGACACACAATATATAACGTTTTTATTGAATTATTTAGACTGAATACGCTATTTATGGAAGGGTGGTTTTTCTTTGCGTTACCGTGACCGGTTTGTTCCGTTCTCCGTTTCCAGGGTCATTCAGCCCCCGGTTTTGTCGGAGAATGCGGAGTGGCTTCTCGCCCAGCGCTACTTTTCGCTCCGTTACGATGAAACGATTGCCTCCGTCCGCCGGGAGAGCAGCTTTCACGAGTTCGCGCGCCGCGTTTCCCGGATCGTCGCCTCGGCGGAGTCGCTGTATCTCGACGCGGACGATCCGGCGTCGCTCGAATGGCTCCGGACGCTCGAAGCCAACATGTACGCCGACCTGTGCATGCGCCGGTTCCTGTTCAACTCGCCGTGCCTCTTCGGGGCCGGGGCCGGGCTGACCATCCAGCCCGAAATGGCCGCGCGGATCTACGGAGATCCCGAGACGCTGACCTTCGCGGATTACGCGCTGCTGCAGCAGTCGAAGACGAAAAACCAGCAGCTCTTTGCGTGTTTTGTCATCTCCGTCGGAGACAGCATCGAGGGGATTTTCGACTCCGTGAAGGATGCTGCAGTGATCAGCAAGTTCGGCGGCGGCGTCGGCGGAAATTTCGGGAACCTGCGCGAACGGGGGTCGGAAATCAACGGCGGCGTCGGCGGCAAGGCCTCCGGACCGATATCGTTCATGGAGACGTGGAACACGATGGGGGCTGTGGTCGTCCAGGGCGGTCGCCGTCGCGCCGCGCTCATGGGAATGCTCTACGACGATCACCCCGATATCCTCGACTTCATCCGGAGCAAGGAAGAGGAGGGCAGGTTCCCCTACTTCAACATCTCGGTCTGCCTTTCCGACGCGCTGATCCGCGCGGCCGGAGCCGGAGAGGAATTCGCGCTTCGCTCCCGGAAGGACGGCTCGGTCGTCCGGACGATTCCTGCGGCCGAACTCATGACGGCGATCTGCGAAAGCGCCTGGAAACGCGGCGATCCGGGAGTCTTCTTCATCGACCGGGCGAACGCCGACAACCTGCTCAAGATGGGGCCCGAGTGGCGCATCGAGTCCACGAATCCCTGCGGCGAACAGCCGTTGCCCAATTACACGAGCTGCAACCTCGGCTCGGTCAACGCGGACGCATTCGTCGGTTCGGGGTTCGACGCCGCCGCGTTCGAGAACCAGGTCTTTCGTTCCATGTACTACCTGGACCTCGTGATCGACGCGTGTTCCTACCCGCTGCCGCGGATCGAGGACCGCACGAAGCGGATCCGTCCCGTCGGCCTCGGAATCATGGGGCTCGCGGATGCGGCGATCCGTCTGCGGCTCCGGTACGGCGCCGATGACTTCCTCGCGTTCTGCGACCGGCTTGCGTCCCTGATGTCTTCGGCCGCGCTCCAGGCGACCGTCGATATGGTCGACGAGATGGGCAAATCGTCCTTCCCGGAGTCCGGGCTCGTCCGCGAGCTGTTCGGGGCGTGGAGGACCGACGGCGGGACGGAGCGGATTCCCGAAGAAATCCGCACGGAAACCCTGGCCGGACTGGTCCGTGCGATGCGCGGCGGGGACCGGATCCCCTACACGCTCGTCAACGCCGTCGAAGCGCTTGCGCGGCGATCTCCCGAAGACGCCGTGCGCGTGGTCCGGGCGCTCTTTGAAGGACAACTGCGCAACAGCCGCAGGCTTTCGATCGCGCCGACCGGGTCCATCTCCATGCTCATCGATGCGAGCCCAGGAGTGGAGCCGAATTTCGCGTGGTCCTGGTCGCGCCGGATCGTCCGGACCGACGCCTCGGGCGCCGAAACGCGGGAGTTCTGGCACCGCCTGCTCACTCCCGATCAGCGCGAAGAACTCAGGCGTTCGGGACGGGTTGCGGACCCCGTCTTCGTCACGGCCTACGACATCGGCACGGAGGAACACGTCAGCGTCGTCGGACGCTTTGCGGCGCATATCGACAGCGGCATCAGCAAGACCGTGAACCTCCCGAACGAGGCCACGGTGGAGGACGTTCGCGGCGTCTACGAGATGTGCTATCGCTTCGGCGCGAAGGGAATAACGATCTATCGCGACGGATCGCGCAACGACCAGCCCGTCGACGTGAAGGGCAAGCAGGAAGCCGCGGGGGCGAAGCGGGAGGAGCAGGTGCCGCACACCAGCCGCGTGAAGGAACGCCCCGGAATGATCGTCTTCGGGAAGACGATCAAGGAACATACGCCGTGGGGGAGCGTCTACGTCACGCTGAACTTCGACGGGGACGAACCGTTTGAAGTCTTCGCGTCGATCGGCAAAAGCGGCTCCGAACTCAAGGCGATGACCGAGGCGCTCTCCCGGGCGATATCGATCGGCCTTCGGAGCGGCGGCAAGCTGGAGGACTTCATCGCGACGCTCAAGGGGCTCTCGGGCAAGGAGGCGTGGCTCTTCGACTCCGACGAGGAGCAGGTGGCGCGTTCCATTCCGGATGCGGTGGCGCTTCTTCTCGAGAAACTGATCCGGCGTGAGACCGTTCACGGTTCCGAAGACCGCGGGAAGAAGTGCCCCGAGTGCGACAGCCCGATGGAAATGGTCTCGGGCTGCGCCTACTGCTTCAGCTGCGGCTATTCGCCGTGCAAATGACCGGCGATTGACAAGCACCCGCTATCGCGTATAATTCTCTGGCGCTTGTGATTCTTTGACAACTGAAAAATCTCTTATCGAGAGCGGCGGAGGGACTGGCCCGATGATGCCCGGCAACCTGCCTTCCGGGCATGGTGCCAAAACCAGCGCCCGAGCGGCGGATGATAAGAGGAAAGCGGCTGTATGCGAATGAAAGGCCCTTCCTCAGGAAGGGCCTTTTTTTGTGTGGTGTGTCCGGAACAACGAGTTTCACGATTACATGAAGGAGGTTATGACATATGGCGGAAAAGTTTCTGTTTACTTCGGAATCCGTGACGGAGGGCCATCCCGACAAGGTGGCCGATCAGATTTCGGACGGCGTCCTCGACGCGATCCTCAAGGACGACCCGAAGGGGCGCGTGGCGTGCGAGGTGCTCGTGACGACCGGACTCGTGCTTGTCGCGGGCGAGATAACGACAAACACCTACGTCGATATTCCGAAGCTCACCCGGGATATCATCAAGGAAATCGGGTACACGCGCGCGAAGTACGGCTTCGACGGCGATACCTGCGCGGTCATCTCCGCGATCGACGAACAGTCGGCCGATATCGCCCAGGGCGTGAACGCGGCGCTCGAAATCCGGAACCAGGCGGCCCACGAAGAGGAAATCGCGAAGACGGGCGCCGGAGACCAGGGAATGATGGTCGGCTACGCGTGCAACGAGACGCCCGAATTCCTGCCGATGCCCATCGCCCTCGCACATCGGCTCGCACGAAGGCTCGCGAAGGTGCGCAAGGAGGGGACCATCCCGTATCTCCGTCCCGACGGAAAAACCCAGGTCACGCTGGAGTACCGGAACGGAGAGGCCGTGCGCGCCGACACGATCATCGTTTCGACGCAGCATCATCCCGGCGCGACGGAGTCCCAGATCCGGGCGGACATCATCGAGCACGTCATCAATCCCGTCATCCCCGACTACCTCATGAAGGAAGACACTCGGATGCTCGTCAATCCGACGGGACGCTTCGTCAAGGGGGGACCGATGGCGGACACCGGCCTCACGGGACGGAAGATCATCGTGGACACCTACGGCGGGTGGGCGCCTCACGGCGGCGGCGCGTTTTCCGGCAAGGATCCCACGAAAGTGGACCGTTCCGGCGCTTACATGGCCCGGTATGTCGCCAAGAACGTCGTGGCGTCCGGCGTGGCCGACAAGTGCCAGATCCAGGTGGCGTACGCCATCGGCGTCGCCGAGCCTGTTTCGATCATGGTGGACACGTTCGGAACCGGGAGCGTTTCCGACGAGCGGATCACCGAGATCATCCGGGAAATTTTCGACTTCCGCCCCGGCGCGATCATCAGCCGGCTCGACCTGCGGAAGCCGCAGTACCGCCGCGTCGCCGCCTACGGACACATGGGCCGGATCGATCTCGATCCGATGCCTTCGTGGGAGCTGACGGACAAGGCGGAAGCCATCCGCAAGGCGGCGGGGAAGGCCTGAGATCAAACCTCGCAAGACTGACACGGACTCGATGTGATTCATGAACGAAGCCCCCGGTTTTTCCGGGGGCTTCGTTGTCGGTTCTATCGATTGCTCGCTCTCAAGCGCGGCGAACTTCCAGTGGGAAAAACGCCGCAGGCGGTGTGAATCAGTGAATCGCGTACAGGAAGCCGTCCATGCTTCCGAAGAAGAGCGTTCCGTTGTCGAGCGCCGGAGCCGAGAGGATCTCGCGTCCGGTTGCGAAGGACCACTGGGATTTCCCGGTCGCCGCGTTCAGGGCGAAGAGGATCCCCTGGTCGCTGCCGAAGAAGACGAGCCCGTCGGCGACGAGCGGCGTGGAGTGAATCCCTCCCGGGGAGTTGAACGACCACATCGGAGCCCCGTTGCCGGCGCTCAGCGAAACGAGATTTCCCGTCACCGTTCCGAGATAGATGCGGCCGCCCGAAATCGTCGCCGAAGTCGTGACCGATTCTCCCACGGCAGCCTTCCACAGCGGGATGACGCCCTTGATCCGGACGGCCTGGAGCGTTCCGTCCCAGCTGCCGAAGTAGACGACGCCGTCCGCCGTCGTCGGCTGTGCGTTGATGGGTCCGGCCGAACCGCCGCCCCAGACCTTTTTACCGGTCTTTGCGTTGATCGCGTGGAAGAGCCCGTTATAGTCTCCAACATAGATCATCCCGTCCGCGTAGAGCGGGGAGGATCGCAATTCCCGGCCGGTGTCGAACGACCAGACGAGGGCTCCGGACCGTGCGTTCAGCGCATAGACCTTTCCGTCGGCGCTGCAGAAGAAGACCTTGCCGTCCGCCGCGACCGGCGAGGCCCATATCGCGCCGGGCGTGGTTCCGGAGCCGGAACGGTATTCCCAGCGGATGGCGCCGTTCTGCGCGCTCAGTGCTAGGAGCGTTCCGTCCCGGCCGCCGACGTAGACGGAGCCGTCCATGATCGCGGGAGCGCCGTTGATCGTGGCGCCGCTCTTGAACTTCCATACGAGCTGTCCCGTGGCGGCGTTCACGACGTGAAGCGTTCCCTCTCCGTCGCCCACGAATACTTTGCCGTCGGAGACGACCGGCGTTCCCGTGATCCCGAACCCCGCGTCGTATTGCCATTTGAGCTCGCCCTTCCACGGCGCGCCGCCCGGCGCGGCAATGGTGAGGCAGGGGAACGCGAGGGCGAGGACCAACGCCGAAAGAACGCTTTTCAAGGGTTGTTTCAATGATCTCATCTCCTTTTGAGTGTGTTTTACCCGACTAGTACTACAGATCGCATCCTGCATAGTATACTGCGTAAACGGCGCAAAGACGCGCATGCGCGCTTTTCGCGCATCGTAACGGAACGGACGGCGCCGAACCGTATGCACCGATGTTCAAAAGATAGCGAAAGTCGCACGAACGCGCATACGCAAAAGCCATGGAATACCGATACATCGCCTGGAATGTGGCGCATTCGCCCGGTTTCGCACCGGAACATGTCGGGCGCAGTGCGGTATAATACCCCATTGTGAACGATAGCTCCGAACGAGGTGTCCCGGAATGAAAATTGCCCAGCTCATTACAACGCGCCGCTGGTTCGAGTCGTACGTCGGCGGCTTCGCGGACGAATCCGGAAAGCTGGTTCCGCTCATGCGTGTGAAGAAGGAGCACAGCCTTCGCGTGGAGACGAACGTCGCCAGCATCGCGCGTTCCCTCCACTGGGAGGATGCGAGGATTCGCCTTGCGGACGCCGTCGGGCTTCTGCACGACGTCGGGCGGTTCGGCCAGTTTCGCGATTACGGAACCTATTACGACGGTGACTCGATCGATCACGGCGACGCGGGGGCGGAAACGCTCGCGGGCGCGTTCCCGTGGGGGGATGTCGATGCTCCGGTACGGGGAATCATTCTCGATGCGGTCCGGCATCACAACAAAAAAACGCTCCCGTCCGACCTCGCGCCGGGAAGTCAGCCCTTCGCCCGGATCGTTCGCGACGGGGACAAGCTGGATGTGTACCAGCTCGTGCAGGGCTACGTCCGGGAGGGGAGGATCGCGGATCTCCTTCCGCGCATCCGGGCCGACGGCCCCCTCTCGCCCGCTCTGTGCGACGAAGTGCGCGCGAACGGCGCCGCGAGCTATGCTTCGGTCCGTTCGCTCGTGGATTTTCTTCTGGTTCAGCTGACCTGGGCGCTTGACCTGAACTACTCCCCGTCCTTCGATATGCTTCGGGAGCGGGGGTACGTGGAGTGGATCGAGGGACGCCTGCCCCGGGACGGGGAGACCCGGTCCCTTTTGAAGGATCTCGAGGAACGGATTCGCCGGCGAAGGACATCGCTCCCCGAATAACCGAAGAAAAAAAGAGAGCGAAGGATCCCCTTTTCGGGGACGCTTCGCTCTCTTTTTTCGTTCGCACGCCGCTTACAGGGCTTTGCCCATACGTCTCGAAACCAGTTCGATGACGGTTCCGTCGACGTCCTTCATGGCCTTGAAGCTGATATCCGCAACATTCTGGACCGTCTTTTCTATCGTATCGTCGACGACCCCCTGCGGGTCGAGATTTCTGTCGTTCATCGCAAGCAGCGTCGCGTGGTAGGCTTCGAGCGCGCCCGTGCCGACCTTGAGCGCGCATGTGTCCTTTGCGCCGTCGCAGAGCATTCCGACGAGATTTCCGAGGATGATCGACATGGCCTTTACGGCCCGCTGGACGTCCCCGGTGAGAAGGTAGGTCATTCCGGCCGCTGCGCCGGCGCCTGCCGCGACCGTGCATCCGCAGATCGGGCTCAGGCGCCCGGTGCGGCTTTTGATGAAGCTTGTGGACAGATGGCTGAAAGCGACGGCTTTCGCAATCTCCTCACGGGTCTTTCCCTTGTCCTTCCCGAGAATCGCCACGGGAAGGATCGCGGTGACGCCGTGGTTGCCGCTTCCCGCGCTGCTCATGACGGGCATCGGGGCTCCGGACATGCGCGCGTCCGCGGCCGCCGCGGAAAAGGCTTTTATTTTGAGTCCCAGGTCGCCGATTTCGAGACCGCCGGCGTTTCGGATGGTCTTGCCGATTTCGAGGCCGGACCTGTGATGATCGTCAAATCCGTATTCGGCGATGGCGAGGTTCATATCCACGCCGTTCATGACGTAATCCACGTCCGCCTGGTCCATGTCATCGACCAGACGCACGAGGGACGTGTATTTCATGCCGGCGATCTGTTCCGATATCGCCGTCTCCTTCGGCTTCGAGACGTCTGTCGGGCTCGTCGCTTCGAAGGTTGTCGCTCCGTTCTTCGTGACCTTTTTGATGGAGGTGTGAGATCCGTCGATGATGCAGACGGCATTTCCGTTTTCCGTGACGACTTCGGCCTCGACGTAGACGCCGTGCCTGTCGGAGAGAGCCGTTACGAGGACGGCGCCTTCGGACGCCATCTTCTTTGCGCGGAGCGCATCGTCCGGCGTGCAGTCCCGGAGCACTTCGAGACCGTAGGAGGAAACCCCTCCCAGAGCGCCGAGCGCCGCTGCTATCGCATTTCCCTTGAGTCCTTCGGTTCCCGGTATGCCGACCGCGACGCCGTTTTTATAGATGCTGTCGCTGACGACAACGTGAATGGACCGGATGTCCGATCCGCCGATCTCCTCTTTTGCCCGTGCGACCGCCAGGGCGACCGCGCCGGGCTCGGTACACCCAAGCGCCGGTTTGACTTCGGACCGAAGAAATTCCCTGATTGTGAACACCGTTTTTCCCTCCTCTGGTTCGGGGAACGCCTTTCCCCATGTGTTTCAGGAATAATTGTAGCAGATCGGTAGTTTTCCTTGCACCTCCGTCCCGTTATGGTCTAAAATAGTCCGGTTTTCCGATGAAAAAGACAATTTCTGTCGAGGAGAGGGATTCAGTGACTAGAGAACGACCTGTTTTGCGACTGGGCAAGTACCAGCCGAAGTTTCCCCTGATTCAGGGCGGGATGGGCGTCGCCATCTCCGGGCCATCCCTGGCGGGGCATGTCGCCCTGTGCGGCGGTATCGGCACCATCGCCAGCGTCGGACTTGCCTGTAACCACCCGATGTATAACGGGCGGAACTACTTCGAGGCGAACAAGGTCGCCATTGTCGACGCGCTGAAGAGCGCGCGTTCGATCGCTCCGGAGGGCGTCATCGCCATCAACTGCATGGTGGCCCTGACGGATTACGAACAGCATATCCGCGCCGCCTGCGAGGGAGGGGTCGACGTCATCATCTCCGGGGCGGGCCTTCCGCTTCGTCTTCCGGAGTATTCGAAGGGATACCCGGACGTGGCGCTCGTGCCGATCGTCAGTTCGACGAAGGCCGCCAGTCTCATCCTGCGCCGATGGGAAAAGCTCTACGGACGGCTTCCCGACGGATTTGTCGTCGAGACGCCCCTGTACGCGGGCGGGCATCTCGGGGTCACGAAGATAGAGCAGGTTGACGCCCCCGAATTTTCGCTGGAGACAGTCGTGCCGGAACTCGTTCAGTATCTTGCGGACGGCGGATTCGACATCCCCGTCGTCGCCGCGGGCGGGATCTGGGACCGCGGGGATATGGAACACGCGTTCTCGCTCGGCGCGCGAGGCGTCCAGATGGGCACCCGCTTCGCCTGCACCGTCGAAGGGGACGCTTCGGACCGCTTCAAACAGGCGTTCATCGACGCAAAGGAAGAAGACGTCGTCATCATCCAGAGCCCTGCGGGACTTCCGGGGCGGGCCCTGCGGAATCCGTTCATCGACCAGTACCTGAAGGGACACGTCGAGAGCAAACCCTGTATCGCGAACTGCCTGACCCATTGCCGGTACCGGAACGAACGGGAGACCTTCTGCATCGCGCAGGCGCTCGTCGACGCCTTCCAGGGACGCTGGGACACCGGACTTTTCTTCTGCGGGTCCAACGTGACCCGGGTCACGAAGCAGGACAGAGTTCCGGACATCATCGCGGAACTTTTCCCTGAAGGGGGAGCCGCGGCGGAATAGAGCATCCGGAGGCGGGGAGATCCCGCCTCCATTCATATTGTCGGGAGGTGACGGCGCATGATGTTCCGGCGGGCAGTGCTTGAGCGCCTGATTCTGCTTGTCTTCCTTTTCTCCCTTGTCGCTTTCGGGGCGGAGCGTTCCTGCGCAGCCGTTTCCCCCGACGCGTCGCCTGCGCCCACATCTGCCAAACCCGCTGCGCAGGCGCAGGCAGGAGACCCGGTGCAGGCTTTCCCCCCCGAAGTGATCCGGGCGCGTTCGGAAGAGCTTCAGAAGCTTCTGGACGCTTTGAACGCATCGACCCCCGAGAAGGAAACGGTGTCCGACGACCTGTATTCGAGGCGCCTGTTCTCGCTCGGGACGTTGCACAGTCTCTACGGGCGCCTTGCGTCGCAACTGGGGCTTCTCGAAAAGACGAAGAAGGAACTGGAACAGATCAAGGCGGAGAACGAAACACAGGCGATGGTGGACGGCAAACCGCCATACGCGCTTTCCGCGGCGGACGGCGTCCATGACAGGATTGACGATCTGAGGCTCCAGAAAGCATCCGTCACCGCGGCGTCGTCCTATATCGACGCGTCTCTCGAATCCCTTCGCGAACAGATCCGGAAGGGCGATCATTCGTTGCAGGGCGCGAATTCGTCCGCTGCCGCGTCTCCTTCCGAAGCCTGGGAATACGCGCTCGCGAGGGAAGGAGTCGAAAACCTCCGGGTAGACGCAGCGCTGAAGATCACGATCAGAAGCATCGCGAAACTCCGCACGGAAATCATCGACCTCTCGCTCAACAGACAGAATGTCATTCTCGAAAAGATCAAAAAGGAGCTGGCCTTCAGCCAGGAGGATCTCGACAAACAGGTTTCGCTGCTTCAGTCGAGAATCGACGAAGTCCGGGCGTCGCTGCCGAAAATGCAGGAGGAGCGAATCAGGGCGGAGCGACAGCTCTTCAGGGCGCAGAGCGATCTGGAAAGCGCGAGGGACGACAGGAAAAAGAAGACGGCGCAGTCGGTCGCCGCGGAAAAGGACGCGTGGTTCTCCTATTGGCAGGGGAAAGTGGACCGGTCCGAGCAGGAGGTGCTCTTTCTCGCCGAAGCGCAGAAAATCTGGCGAAGCCGCTATGCGATCCTGAACGACGACCTGAAGAACGGAGAGGTCTGGAAGATCCGCGGGGACGCGCAGTCCCGGCTCAAGGGGTTCGAGACGATGCTCGTATCCGTTCAGAACGAGCAGTCGCGCACCAACGCCGCCCTCGTCGCTGCGAGAAAGGAAATGGACGGCGTTCCGGAGGACAGGGATCTTCCCGCGCACTACCGGTCGCGCCGGGACGCCCTCACGCAGACGGCCGAAGATCTCGTGAACTTCGCGTCACGCATGACGACGGTCTTTACCCTCAATACGCGACTCCTTTCCGAGATCGACGACACGCTCAACGCGCTACGCCTCGCGGAACGCGTCACGACCATGGGGAAGGAAAAGATCCTGGGATTTCTGAACGCCCGGCTCTGGAGCGACGACGGATACGACATCACGGTGCTCAAGCTCATCGTCTCGATCATCCTCTTCGTTTTCGGATTCACGGCGAGCCGGAGCATCTCCTCCGGATTCCGGCGTTTCGTGCTGAACCGCTTCGACCTCGATCCGACGAAGTCGATGATGATCCAGAGTGTTTTCTTCGTCTTCCTGGTCTTCGTCTTCCTGATGGTGGCGCTGGACATCATCAACGTTCCGATAACGGCCTTCGCGTTCATCGGCGGCGCCCTGGCCCTCGGCATCGGCGTCGGCGCGCAGAATCTCTTCAGCAATCTGATCAGCGGCTTTATCCTGATGTTCTCCAAACCCTTCCGGATCAACGACGTCATCGAAGTCGACGGCGTCACCGCGACGGTCGAGGAGATCGGGGCGCGTTCGACGAGCATCAAGACATTCGACAACGTCGATGTCGTGGTTCCGAACAGCTACTTTCTCGACCACAAGATAACGAACTGGACCCTCACCGACCAGAAGATCCGACTGAAGATCACCGTCGGCGTCGCGTACGGATCGGACGCCCGCGAGGTCGAACGCCTGCTCGTGCTCGCCGCGTCGGAGCACAGCCGGGTGCTCAAGTACCCCGATCCGTTCGTGGTCTTCCAGAACTTCGGCCCGAGCGCGCTCGAATTCACGCTCTTCTTCTGGATCGACATGGCGAACGCCTCGACATTGAAAGTCCCGAGCGACATCCGCTTCCGCCTGGTTGCGCTTTTCGAGCGCGCCGGAATTTCCATCGCGTACCCGCAGCTGGACGTCCATCTCTCCGGCGTGAAACCGGTCGATCTGCGGATCGTCGAAACCCCCGTGAAAGAAGGGAACCCGCATGATTCCGATACCCCGTCCCGAACGGATCCGGTCGATTCTGACGGATCTGGTGAAGATCCGAAGCCTCTCCGCCTCCCCTGACGGAGAGAATCGGGCGGCGCGGTTCATCGCCGATACGCTTTCCCGCTCGCTGCCGGCGGAGGATGTCTCCCTCGTTCCGATCCCGGGAGACGAACTCGGCCGCACGTTCGTGCTCGCGCGCGTCCGCGCGCGGCCGGAGACCGACCGGACGATCATCCTCACGGGGCACTTCGACGTTGTCGGCGCGGAAGGGTACGGTTTCCTCGAAGATGTCGCCTTCGATCCCGATCGCTGCACGGAGCGCATCGGGGAACGCGAAATCCCGGACGATGCCCGCCGCGACCTTGATTCCGGCGAGTATCTCTTCGGACGGGGCGTAGCGGATATGAAATTCGGCATCGCGCTGGAAATGGCGTTTCTCGAAGCGGCTGCGGCATCCCCCGAAACCCTCGGAGCGAATCTCCTCATGCTTGCCGTGCCCGACGAGGAAAGCGATTCGGCCGGGATGCGCGCGGCGATTTCGGCGCTTGCCCGTCTGCAGGCGGC
>CALMZW010000434.1 GCA_937870605.1 uncultured Synergistaceae bacterium | reverse complement strand
TCCGATACGACATCGATCGTCCGGGGCACGGGAGCGACGGATTTCCTCGGATACACGGTGGCTTCCGGAGCGCCGTCTTCCGGAACCATCGTTTCGGTTAAGGACAGCAACGGGATAACGTATACCATAGCCGACGGCGATTTTACTGTGGCTGATGGAAGCGACCAGATCACTTGGGTCGGAGACGCCCCTTCCGCCGGAACCACCTATACGGTCGAATATGAAGTCAACTCCAACGCGTTCACGTTCACGGGGGATGCCGCCCTGTTGACGACGCTGGGACTGGCGACGAGCGGCGCGAATTACACCGCTCCCCAGGACACGGTGCTGGTTGTCGACGGACAGACGGTGACGCGGTCGAGCAACGACATCGACGATCTCTTCACCGGAGTGACGCTTCACGTCAAGGGCGCCGGGACCGTCCGGATGGATATCGTTCAGGACGCCGAGGACGCCGTAACAGCCATCAACGAGTTCGTGACCGCCTACAACGACGTGATGGACTGGATCAATACCCGGCTTTCCGAAAAACAAGTCCAGGAAGAGAGCACCGACGAGGAAGAACTCATCGCGACGAGTGAGGAATTCCGCACGAATTTCGGCGTCCTGCACGGAGATTCCCTTCTCTGGCAGACGAAGAGCCAGTTGCGGTCGCTTCTGATGAATCCGGTTTCCACATCGTATTCGACAAAAACGGGAACGAAAGCCGTCCTCGGAAACATCGGAGCCGAAGGCCTGGCGGCGGACGGAGTATTCCAACTCTCCGTAGGGGACGTCGATGCGACGATCGACATAAAAACGACGGATACGCTTTCGGATATCGCTTCGAGAATCAACAACTCGAGCGCACTCCGGTACGATTCGAACGGGAAGGCGTATTCCGCCCCGCTCGCGACGGCGAAGATTTCATCGAACAAACTGGTTATCACCGCAGCGACCGGAAAGACGTTTGCGCTGAAGGACTCGAGCGACGCGCTTCAATACCTGGGACTGGACGAACCGTTCTCCATGCTGTCGCAACTTGGAATCACGACGGAAAGCGCGGACTTCGGAAAGAGCGGCATGATCGAATTCGATGAGGACGTGTTCATGACCGCTCTCGAAGAGAACGGCGATACGGTTTCCGCGATGATGACGGCTGCGATGAAGAGCACGAATACCTACATCGGCAACATGGTGGACGCCTCGACGACCCAGATCGGCTCGGCGACAGGCACCAAGGGACGGATCATCAGTCAGATCAAATCCTGGGAGAGCCGGGTCGATGATATCGAGGAACGCATCTCGAACTATGAAGCCCAACTGGAGATCCGGATGCGGGGACTCTACAAGCAATATTCAAGCGCGGAAACGCGCCTTGCGGAACTCCAGCAGCAGGCATCGTGGCTGACGACTACCCTGGCGGCGCTTTCCGGTTCTTCTTCGTCTTCAGGTTCTTCTTCGTAGCCGCCTGTATCAACAACAAAAGGAGCATCCCTTCGTTACGACGGGATGCTCCTTTTATTGCAGCCTGTTCCTACTTCCCTTCCTTGAGAACATGCGACAGCGTCTGTTGCGTCAGCTGCGCGAACCCGACCTTCCACGCCAGAATCGCCGCCTGGGTCCGATCCCGGAGATCGAGCTTCTTGAGAACGTGGCTCACGTGGTTCTTGACCGTCTTTTCGGACAGAACCATCTTCTCGGACATTTCCGTATTGCTCAACCCCTGCGCCAGCCAGTAGAGGATTTCCTTTTCCCTGCTCGTCAGGTCGAAGAGCTGGTCGTTATCCTCTTTTCTGCGGGAAAAGGACGTCAGGAGCTTTCCGGCCACCCGTGGGTCCACATAGGCCTGTCCCCTGTTCGCGGAGCGAATGGCGGAAAGGAGCTCCACCTTCCCGGACGCCTTCAGGACAAAGCCCAGAACTCCAAGCGCCGACAGCGCTGCGAGATGCTCCTCGTCGTCATAGGCGCTCACCGCCACATACCGGATGTTCTTCATCAGGTTGTTCAGCTCCCGCACCAGCTGAATCCCGTCCATTCTCGGCATGTTGATATCGAAGAGAAGCACATCGGGCTTCTTTTCCCGGACGACCGCCAGCGCCTCTTCTCCGTCCGAGGCTTCCCCGACTATGGTGATGTCCGACTCCTGGTCGAGCAACTTCTTGACGCCGTCCCGAAACAGCTTGTGATCGTCCGCCAGAACGATTCTGATTCCGTTCATGCGATACCCCCGAAATTCCGGCATCATCACGGCTGAGCCGCGATGTCACCGTTCATGATATGCTATAAGCGTATGTATCCGTATAGTCTTTGTTCCGCAGGGACATGAGCCAAAAGTCCTATTCACAACACAGAAGCAATGTTTTTCTGAAAAGGGCGTGACTGTTTTTTGAAACACTCGAAGGATTCTTCGTCCCTGACTCCCTCGATTCGGAAAAAACTCGGCGCGGCGCTCGGAACGTTTTCCATGATACACGAAGGAGACCGCGTCATGGTGGGGCTGTCGGGCGGAAAGGACAGCCTTCTGCTGCTGGAGTCCCTCCTGCAATTCCGGAGGTATGTCCCCTTTTCGTTCGGTATCGGAGCATGTACGCTGGATATAACGGATGGAAGACAGGACGTGGCTCCGTTTTCCGATTTCTGTGCTTCCCGCTCGGTTCCCTTTTTTCTCCGGAAATATCCCATACTCGATATCATCGCGACCCGGAAAGAGCGCTCCCCATGCAGCCTGTGCGCGACGCTCCGGCGAGGGATACTCAGCTCCGCGACAGTCGAAGAAGGGTACAATGTCCTTGCGCTGGGACATAATTTCGACGACGCGATAGAAACTGCGTTTCTCAATCTTCTGGAGACAGGGCGGTTCAAAAGCTTCCAGCCGAAGATCCGGCAGACGCGTTCTTCGATCTTTGTCATCAGGCCGCTGGTCTTCGCAAGCGCGGAGGCCATTCGGGACGAAGCGATTCGCCTCGGTCTTCCCGTACAGAAGAACCCGTGCCCCTATGGCGAAGACACACGGCGGGAAGACGTCAGGCGCCTCATTCGATCCATGAGCGCAGAACACCCGAATATTCGAAACAACATCATGCACGCGCTCACGTCTATCGACGCATCGGATTCGTGGCGCGGCGAACCGTCGCCGCTCTTGTACGAGAGTGAGGAGAGCAGAGATGATCGAAAACAGTAGCGCTACGGAACAGTATTTCGCCTGGGATCCGCAAGCGGATCCGGATTTCGCGCCCATGATCGCCGGAGAGGGGGCGATTGGCGGCAAAGGACGTTCTCTTCTCTTCGCGATACGCAAACTGCGCGACAGCGAGGACACCGCACTTCGAAAGGTGGTGATCCCCGAATCGCTTTTCGTTGCGGTCGGGGTATTCGACACACTGGTCGCCGCCCTCGGCGGAAGCGGACAATTCCGGGAAATGGCGCCGGCGGAGATCGAAAAAAAATTTCTCGAAGCGCCTCTTCCCGCCGAACTCATCGACCGCGTCCGGGAATTTCTGTCCCGTGTCGGCGACCCGATTATCGTCCGAAGCAGCAGTGTCCTCGAGGATTCCCTCAAGTATTCGTTCGCGGGAAAGTACCTCTCCCTTTTCGAATTCAACGGCGACGGGACGCTCGAAGAACGCACGACACGAGTTCTGGACCATATCCGGAGGATCTACGCCCGAACCTTCTTCCCGATAGCGGTGGCGTACCGCACGAAGCACGGGCTTGGAGACGACCGGATGGGAATCATCATCATGCGCGTCTCGGGGAAATGGAGAGGCCGGTATTACTATCCGACGGTCGCCGGGGTCGGATTTTCCCGCTATCACCGGCGATGGACGAACCGGATCCGCTCGGAGGACGGGATCATACGGCTTGTCTTCGGCATGGGAACGACGAGCACAAAACGGGGATACGCCAGAACGTTCGCGCTCACATTACCCTGCCTGCGCCCCGAGGGGCTCAATCCGTTCAACGTCATGCGGCATTCCCAGGAGCACTTTCAGGTCATCGACCGGGATCAGAAGGCGCTTGTGACGGTCGACGTCAAGAAAATCTGGCAGGACATCCTCCCGTATCACAGCTGCTTTCCCGAGTACGCGCAGGTCTATCGCCCCGACGACGACGGCGGGTTCTTCTCGCCTATGTCGAAGCACGGAACGACCGTGGGCAAAGGGGAGAAGGTCTGTTTCACCTTCGAGGAATTCGCGTGTCGCTCGAAGAGTTTCTTTGAACGGATGAAACATCTGTTGCAGCTCCTCGACCGGGAGATGGGCGTTCCCGCCGATGTGGAGTTTTCGTTCCATCCGACGGAGGACGTTATCGAAATCGTGCAGGCCCGCCCCCTGTGGATCAACGAGCACACGTACACGTCCAAGATTCCGGACGCCGAAGCGCTTGCCGGCAGGGCGGTCATTCTCCAGGCGGATCGAATGGTGACTGACGGCGTTCGGGAGAACGTCCCCTATCTCGTTCTTGTGGATCACCGGATCTATTCCCAGGAGACGCGGTTCCATGAAATCGCCCGCGGAATCGGCGACGTCAACCGGATGCTCGGTAAATCCTTCGTCCTCGTCGCGCCCGGACGGGTGGGATCCAGCAACCCGCTTCTCGGCGTTCCCGTCCAGTACGACGAACTGACGAACTGCTGCTGCATCGTCGAAGTCGGCTTCCCGAAGCAGGGGTATATGCCGGAACTGTCCTTCGGAACGCACTTTTTCACGGATCTGGAAATTGACGGCATTCTCTACATGCCCGTGTACAACGAGGCCAAGAACAATATCTACGACGAAGAGTTTCTCGATTCCTCCCCCTTCACCGCCGGGCCGCACGCCGCGATACGGATCTACAAGGGGGATTTTTCCGTCTATACCGACGGCGACCGGAACTTCGGAATCGTCACGGCGAACCGGATCGACCCTTCATAGGAAAAGGGACCGGAATCGCGGCAGGAGTCTCCGCATCCGGTCCCTTCTTTCGAGAAACCTTCCCTTCGCTTTTTTGGATACACCCGGCGTATCGGGCCGCCTCCGCGCCGCTCAGGAGTTCCGGAAGCGTTTCTCCAGAGAGAGCGCCTCTTCCGCTTCCTTTTCAAAACCAGCCTTTCCCATAAGACCATACGTATACCGTTTCCCCTGTTCCACCCCGGGCTGATCGAACGGGTCTATCTCAAGCAGCGTTCCGGTAAGAGCCGTTGCATACTCGTAGAGATACACGATCGCCCCGATGGAGAACGCGTTCAGTTCCGGGATCTCCATAAACAGCACCGGTTTCCCGGACTTCAGAATCGCCGCCGCGGTCGAACGCGCCTCGAACGACAGGAGGGCATGCAGCGAGGCGTCGAAAAGATACGCGATTTCGCGCAGGCTCTGTTGTCCGGCCGAAGGGATTGCGACATCGACCGACGGTTCGCGAACGGACAGGATCGTGAACAGCTTGTCGTCGGGACCTTCCGTGTAGAGCTGTATCTGGGAGTGCTGATCGATGGCGCCCAACGCCCGCACGGGAGTGGACCCCTTCCCCTTCTTGCCGAGACTCTCCCCCCACAGCTGCGCGTACCACTCGACGAAGTGTTCGAGCGCGTCCGCATAGGGCATGAGAACGTTCATGTTTCTTCCCGCCTTCGCATGAAGCAGGGAGAGCGCCGAAATCATCCAGGCGGGGTTCTCTTCGGGGGTTCCGGCGGAAGCGATCAGATCGTCCATGGCGGCTGCGCCGGACAGAAGGGATCGAACGTCGATCCCCAGAGCCGAGGCGGAAAGGAGTCCGACGGAGGAAAGCACCGAGAAGCGGCCGCCGACGTCGCCGGGAAGAACGAGGCTCCTGCAGCCGGTCTCCGAGACAAAGGGCCGGAGGCATCCCTTCGTCTCGTCGGTGATCACCACGAAACGTTCCTTCGCCTTCTCGAAGCCGAGGGCGTCGATCATCCTTTTCCAGAAAAAAAGAAAATTCGCCATCGTTTCGGCGGTGCTCCCGGATTTGCTGACGACGATGAAGCTCGTCCGGGAAGGGTCGATCAGGCTCCATATCGTCTCGACATCCCGGGGATCCGGGTTGTCCGACATGAAGAACCTCGGACGGTTTCGCGCCGACGGGGGAAGTTCGTTCCAGTACGGAGGCAGAAGCGCCGAATGCAGCATCAGGTTCCCGAGGGCGGATCCGCCGATCCCGATCTGTACGATGGCATCCTCTTTCGAAAGGGCGTCTCCCATCGCAAGGATCTTTCCGCAATCCGCGCGGGGAAGCGAGATCCATCCGAACCCGGACCTCCCTTCCGCAGCGCCGTTCCGCAAGACAGCCGCCCCCGTCTCCAGTCTCGGAACGAGTGCGCGCACGTCGCCGAGCGACACTCCCCTCGCCGGGTCCGGGGAAAAGGCTCCGTTCCAGCAAAGCCGGGGCAGGGAGGACGTCGTCACGGCCTACGCCTCCGTCCGGATCTTCGCAAGCTCTTCGTCGATCGCTTTCGTGTCGTACCCGACGATGTATCTCTCGCCTATCTGGACGACCGGAACTCCCATCTGCTTCGTCTTCTTGACCATCTCCATGGCGGCTTCCCGGTCGGCGGAAACGTCGACAGTCTCGAAGGAAACGCCTTTTTTCGCCAGATACTCCTTCGCTTTCGTACACCAGGGACACGTCGATGTGGAATACACACGGATCATTGCAAACCCTCCCCGTCAAGTCATTTTCGAATAAGCGGTGATGATGATGATGATATTATACCCCCTTCGGGCATATCGTAAACAGTCTTCGGCTGCTCCTTCGAGTTGCCGGAACACCACGGGTCGGGTATCATAGCATGTGTTTTTACGTTATTTCACGTTTTCACAAGTGGGGTGTTTCCCATGACGCACTCCCCCGAATTCCCTAAAGGGACAAGATCTTTGAGGAGGGTATGTGAATGTCTCCAGTGGCGCAGAAGGGCCTCGATTCCTTAGAGGCGAAGCTGGATCCGATCGTTGCGAGGTATCGGGGCAAAAAGGGCGTGTCAATCCCCCTTCTTGCCGATATCCAGAAAACCGTCGGCTACATAGCCGAGGAAGCGGTGGAATACGTATCCGGAAAGCTGGACCTGCCCGCAGCCGAACTCTACGGCGTAGCCACATTCTACGCGATGTTCCGGATGCAGCCGGAAGGAAAGCATGTTGTCCGTCTTTGCCGGGGGACCGCCTGTCACGTCCAGGGATCCGCACGGATCGGCGAACAGCTTCAGCGGCATCTCGGAATCACGGAGGGCGAGACGACATCCGACGGCGTCTTCTCGCTCCAGTACGTCGCGTGTCTGGGGTGTTGCAGCCTCGCTC
>CALMZW010000433.1 GCA_937870605.1 uncultured Synergistaceae bacterium | reverse complement strand
GTCTCCGCCGTTCCCAAGGATGATATTCTCCGGTTTCAGCGAAAAACGGGACGCGAGGAGTTCTTTGAGTTCCAGGTACCCCGGGTCGGGATAGCGGTTGATATCAAGGTGAGCGATTGCGGAGGCGACTCGTTCGCGAAGCCACGAAGGCATAAGGAATGGAAGCTCGTTTCTGTCTAGTCGAATCATGAAGAAACAACCCCATGCTTTAGTATTTTAACGTGTACAATATCGAACATGTGCAGAATAGCATGGGCCTCTGTACGTGTCAATGACGGCGCAATATGTGCAGCCGACGCCCGCGATGAACCTCGCAATAAACACGATATGAATCCGCTTGCACATCCGGCTCGTTTTCGTTAGGATGTTCATTGTAAAGAAATAGAAAGGGAAGAGGTGTATTCATGTCGAGAACGAGGAGAATCCATGTTGATCAGATAGCCTCGGAACAAGGGGTCATTGCTGCTGACGTATTGTCCCGTTCTTCCGTTCTTCTCGTTCCGAAAGGATACGAGCTGTCGTCTCTCAGGCAATCGCAGCCGGATATCATAGATTTTTTGAAACGCCATGGCATCAAGCGCCTTGTCATTAAGGAAAGCCCCCTCGTAACGATCGAGGAATTCAGATCACTGCTCAAAACGGCCAATCATCCGCTTGCCCAGGTCAACACATTGCTTTCTCAGGTCATTCTCCGTCAAATCGCGGGAGTGTTCGGCAATATTCACGATAAGGGCAAAAGGGAGCAAGGGGTTCTCTCCCTTCTCTCCATCGGTTCGTATTTGCAGGATGAGATCCGAAAAACCCCGCAGATTACGTTCTCGATAACGCGAATACAGGGCCTGGAAGAGGCGATTTCGAGACACTCTCTGAATGTCGCGCTTGTTGCCGGGTTCATCGCAGCGAGGATGTTTCCGCTCTGGCCGAAGTACACGGCAGCCGTCACAATGGGAGCGCTGTTGCACGATATAGGCAAGGCCTTCCTTCCAAACGGCCTTTTGGATAAAAGCAGGACGCTGAGCGAGGGGGAGACGCGAACGCTGCAATGTCATACCCTTCTGGGCGAAGCGGTCCTGAAAGACGTCCTTGTCCGGGACGAAAGGATACTGTCGGCCGTTCGGTCACATCACGAGAAATGGGAAGGGAAAGGGTATCCGGACGGCGCGAAAGGGGAGGATATTCCTATCCCGGCGCGCATCGTCGCCATCGCCAACCTCTTCGACAATCTCATTAACGTCGTCCAGGAAGGGGACACGAAGAGAAGCGACGAAGCGATCTCGAATATCATCGGGAAGGCGCAATCACATTTCGATACCTTTATTGTCCGGACGCTTCTTTCAGGTCTTGGCTTATACCCTGCGGGAACCGCCATCGAGCTTTCCGACGGCTCTCTTGGCGTCGTTCTCGAATCGACGGAGCGCAATCTGTTGTGTCCGAGAGTGCTTCTCATGCGGGACGCTTCCCGGAAGCCCGTGTCCGGAATCCGGATTATCGATATTGCCGGGCAGGAATCGGTTTTTATCCGTCGCGCCGTCGACGATTTCGGGAGACGGGATGTCTCTCCGTTGCGCCCCTCGACGCGTCACGGAATCGAACCGCATGTTTTCCGAAAATACCGGGCGCCTGCGCCTTTGGCCGACGCGGAAGAAAAGAACGCATGACAGAGAGAACAGACGGTACCCGTATGATTTCCAGGATGTGAAAAAATACGGTTCGGCGAGTTCGGCGAGTGAATGTGGCTTCTTGATATTTACGACGTTTTTTACGGAAGAACGCTTTTCGCGAGAGCCTTTGCGGACGTTAAGGTCCAGCGGAAATACTCCCGAGCGGTTGACAGGCAAACGAAGGCAGTGTAGACTATCCCTTGCTTTCGGTTGCGGGAGCGTGGTGGAACGGTAGACACTAGAGACTTAAAATCTCTCGGGCGCAAGTCCGTGCGGGTTCGAGTCCCGCCGCTCCCACCAAAAAATATCCCGGCAAGTCCGAAATGCAATCGTCATTGATCGGGTGTCTGACGCGGATCCAAAATCGCTGAAGAGCAAATCCCGAATATCGCGGGGTGGAGCAGCCAGGAAGCTCGTCGGGCTCATAACCCGAAGGTCACAGGTTCAAATCCTGTCCCCGCAACCAATTGGCGGTGTAGCTCAGATGGCTAGAGCATGCGGTTCATACCCGCAGTGTCACTGGTTCGATTCCAGTCACCGCCACCACTGTTATTTCGACGGTTCCCGTTTCGTGGGAACCGTTTTTTTTTCTGGAAATTTTACGAATCATATCCGCATCTCTGCAATGTCCTCACTCTTGGATGTACAAACGAGGAATGAATGATATTCAGCCGATATGAATTGTCTGATGCGTTTCTGGGAAAGCAATTCCGTGAAGTCGGAATCCGACAGGGATGGTGGGACATGAAGGATCCCGTCGTTCTGGCTGTCTCCGGCGGCGGGGATTCCATGGCGCTCCTCTGGTTTTTTTCCACCTTCTGGCCCGGAGAGATCGTTGTGGCTCACATAGAGCACGGCATCCGCGGAACGCCTTCATTTCAAGATGCGCAGTTTGTACGTAATTTTTCGGAAACACTGGGAGTATCATGTGTTGTTGTTCACACCGTCGTCGAACGGCTGAGAAAAAAAGGTGAAACGCTTGAAGAGGCTGCGCGAAGGGTGCGCTATTCGATCCTTGGGATAATACAGAAAGAGAGGA
>CALMZW010000432.1 GCA_937870605.1 uncultured Synergistaceae bacterium | reverse complement strand
CGGCCTTCGTGGTGATCGGAACGATCACGGCGCTCACGGATTCGGCGAACGGGTTGTAGTTCGCATAGAACGGTTCCGGGATGAGAATCTCGTCTCCCGGATCGCAGAGGGCCGTAAACGCAAAGACGATCGCCTCGCTCGCCCCGTCCGTCACAAGGATATTCTCGCGCCCGAGTTCAACATCGTATTTTTTGTAGTAGCCCCTGATCGCGTCGAGGAGTTCCGGAATCCCCTCCGACGGGGCATACGCGAGCACATCGCTTTTGAAATCGCTGAGCGCGGTAAAAAACGCAGGCGGCGTCACGATATCGGGCTGGCCGATGTTGAGATGGAAGACCTTCCGTCCCTTCCGTTTCGCCTCTTCGGCGTACGGGATAAGACGACGAATGGGAGATGCCTGCATCTGCATGATGCGTCTGGAAAACTCCATAAATCACAAACCTCCTTACAGCGATGCCGTTCGCCAATAGCGGCGCCGACGACAGGCGACCTATAAAAAAGGACGGCAGTCCGAGTTGGGGACCGCCGCCCAACAGGTTTTCTGATTCTATTCAAACTCCTTGAGCATCTTCGCGAAGTCCTCTTCCTTGCCCTTGAGGATATGGTACACGTGGTCGTCCGTCGGGAATTTGCCGGTTTTCACATCCTGAACATATTCCTTGAACGCGGCGACCTCAATCTCCGCGACATTCGCGTATTTCTTGACGAACTTCGGCGTAAAGGCCTGGAAGAGTCCCAGCATGTCGCCGCATATCAGGAGTTGTCCGTCGCACGGCACACCCGCTCCGATCGAGTAGACCGGGATTGTCAATTTTTTAGCGATATATTCCGTCAGCTCCGGAGGAACCGCTTCCAGCAACAGCGCAAAGGCGCCGTTTTCCTGGATTGCTATCGCATCGCGGATCAATTCCCTCGCGCTGTCCGGATCACGTCCCTGGGCTTTGAAACCCCCGAGCTGGCCCGAACTCTGCGGCGTCAGACCGATGTGCCCCATGACCAGAATTCCGGCATCCGCAATGGCCTTGATTCTCGTGAGGACCCGTCTGCCGCCTTCGAGCTTAACCGCGTCGCAATCGGATTCTTTCAGGAAGCGCCCCGCGTTGAAGACCGCGCTTTCGTCCGAAATCTGATAGGACATGAAGGGCATGTCTCCCACGACGAAGGTGTTCGGCGCACCGCGCCGGACAGCGTTGCAGTGGCTGATGCAGTCTTCCATCGTAACGGGGATCGTCCCCTGATACCCGAGAACGACCATTCCGAGCGAATCCCCCACAAGGATCATATCCATCTCGGCGGCTTCCGCAAAGGTCGCCATCGGGTAGTCATACGCTGTGACCCACGCCACCTTGTTCCCGTTCTTTTTCATTTCCACAAAGTCCAACCGCGTCTTTTTCTTCGCCACGTTCGTCCCTCCCCTTTCGGGTTTGAATTTTGCACAGCCGGAAGACATTTCGCTCGTCAGGACTTTCCGGTACACGATAGCACCTGTTTTTTAGGAACACAAGGAGCGAATGTTGTACTCCATGTCGGTCGGATGTATCATACTCTTATTGATTATACGCAATTCTCGCACAAATAGCATGAACCCCGAAAGGAGGCGGATACACCGAATCATCATCGGTCCCGAAGGTGTTTCCCGATTCGCGTTTTGTTCGTTCGTCACAGAGTCAAAAATCGTTCCCAGGAGGGTGATACCATGAAAAAAGCACTGTTCGCCGTTGTTGCGGTCCTGTTTCTGGTTCTTTCCCTCGGAAGCGCCTTCGCGGCTGACAAGGTCGTCCTGCGGGTAGGGCATACGATCGCCCCGGATTCGCACTATCAAAAGGGGCTGGAACATTTCGCCTCCCTTTTGAAAGAGAAGTCGGGCGGGCAGATAGAGATGCAGATCTTCCACTCCTCCCAACTGGGGTCGGAACGGGATGTCATCGAGGGCGTTTCGATGGGGACGATTGAAATGACGCTGGTCTCATCGGCCCCGCTTGCGAATTTCACGAGCAGCTTTCTCGTCTTCGATCTTCCGTTCATCATCGTGAACCGGGAAAAAGCCTACGCCTGGATGGACGGCCCGCAGGGCCGCAAGATCCTCGACACGCTGACCCCGAAGAACATCATCGGTCTCGGAATCTGGGAAAACGGTTTCCGCATGCTGACGAACTCGCAAAAGCCGGTCGTGGCTCCGGAGGACATGAAGGGGCTCAAGATCCGGCTCATGGAAAATCCCATTCACGTGGGAACCTTCAAGACGCTCGGCGCGTATCCGACGCCGATGCCGTTCGGAGAACTCTTCACTGCTCTTCAACAAAAGATCGTCGACGGACAGGAAAACCCGCTCGTCATCATTTTCACCTCCAAGTTCTTTGAAGTCCAGAAGCATCTTGCGCTGACCGGACATTTCTACGCGCCGGCGATTCTGCTGGTGAACAGGGACTTCTGGGAGAAGAAACTTTCCGACGATCAACGGAAGATATTCCAGGAGTGCGAACTCGCGTCGCGCAAATGGGAGCGGCAATACTGCATCGACATGGAAAAGACGCTCGTCAATGACCTGAAGGCGAAAGGAATGGAAGTGAGCGCGCCGGACAAGGCGAAGTGGGCGGAGGCCGTTCAGCCCGTCTACAAGGAATTCGAAGGGAAAATCGGCAAGGAGATCATTCAGGATCTGATCAACGCCCAGAAGTAGTCCCGTCTCCCGTATCTGCGGCGGGGCTTGCCCCGCCGCATTTTCCATACCCTTTCACGGATTGGAGGGAACGATGTGCGAAGAATC
>CALMZW010000431.1 GCA_937870605.1 uncultured Synergistaceae bacterium | reverse complement strand
GGCATGGTACAGCCGGTTCAAATGCAATTGTCGCACCTGAATCTGGAACACGCCGTGAAAACCGTTCACGAAGCGACCGCACAGGCTCTCCAGACCGGGCGGGAAGGAGAAGCTGTCGCCGCGGCCGTGCAGCGGGACCAGACGGTTCAGCCCTTCGAGGCGTCGGAGGAACCGTCCGGCGTGCGGGTGCGCAAGGAGCGCGAACGACAGGAAGGACGCGAAAAAGGACGGAAAAAGCAGGCTGCGGGGAAAGAAGACGAATCTGCGGACGACGAGGTCGCGCGGGAAAATACGGGGAGGCTCGATTTCTATGCGTGACGTCGCGTCAAAGGTCCTGGGGTACGTCACCGTAAGCGGAGACCGCGGATTGTTCCGTGGTGCGCTCCTTGCGGTGGATTTTCGCGGCATCCCTCTTGATTTCCGGTATACGGAGCCGATCCGTCCGACGAAGCTCGAACGGGTCCTTTACGGACAATCCCTTGAAGTCTATCTGCGCGAGGAACTTATCCTCACAAGTCTGGCAAAGGCATGCGAGGTCCGTCCCGTCTTCTGGATCGTATCGGATACATCCCTTCTCGTCCCGCTCAAGCGCGTCGTGAACGCGAAGGTCTGCGGCCTCTCGGCGAGCACGAACCGCCCTCTCGGAGCGACGGGAGATCTCGAGCCGCAGCAGGAGCCGGGAGTCTTCCTGCTGCAGGCGGACGCGGTCAGCGCCCCCTTGCGCCTCTACCTTCCGGATCTTCGCGAAGAC
The DNA here is from genome assembly GCA_937870605.1 of uncultured Synergistaceae bacterium. Classification (GTDB taxonomy): domain Bacteria; phylum Synergistota; class Synergistia; order Synergistales; family Aminobacteriaceae; genus CALFXN01. Next base: position 6,485 of record CALMZW010000431.1, on the reverse strand, counting down.
GAGGCTCAGGGTGTTTCTCGCCTGCTTGTCGAAGCGGCGTCGACGATGGAGTTGCTCGAACCCTTTTCCCGAATAGAAAAGGCGCTTGGCGTCGTGGAAGAAGAAACGGATGGAACCGGCAACTCGCACTGAGGAAATTCGGGACTATTTCCGGCGTCTCTTTCTCGGCAAGGTTCGCGTTCATTCCCTGTCGACGCCCGGGAGCGCCTCGGCCGTCGAGATTCGCACCGGAAAGCGGACGATTGCGGTGCACAGGGGGGCATCGGCCGCGAGAGTGGTCAGCGTCTCTCTCGTCGGAACGCGTTCCATCCTGTGCCCCAGCAAAACCCTTCAGATGCGGTCTCTTTCCCGTGACGCAAAAGGCATTGCAATCGTTCCGTATCCCGACGAGGCGCATGGATGGGCGATAGGGGAACGTGCTTCGGGCGTCCGGAACGGCATGCGGATCATGCGCGTTCTGCCCCAGGAGCGGGTGAACCGCTCTTCGTACGTCACACGGAGACCTCTTTCCGGCAAAAGGATTTTCCTCGCCTTTTTCAGCCCCGTGATTTACGAGGCGATCCTCAAAACCGCGCTCAATCGACAGAAGGGAACGCTTTTGATCTGGTATAATCTCGAAAGCAGAGCGCAAACGCCCTATGGAACGTTTCTTATGAAAAAGCTTGGCGAGGGCGGCGGCTTCGAATGGGAGTGGTCCCGAGCGGACGGTCCCAATGGAGTGTAGCAGCCGGAGGTGATTGAGGCTCAAGGGAAAGTGTCCGGGAAAATCGACTATGGAACACAGCTTCACAATCACCTATCTGGAGGGTCGATGAACCTATGACCGAAGAGAAGAAACCCGTAACGCCTCCGGTTCAGGAAGGGGAAATTGCGGAGTGCACCGTGGAACAGATCATGCCGTACGGCGCGTTTGTCCGTCTGAAGTCGGGCCAGAGAGGCATGATCCACATTTCCGAACTCTCCGCGAGTTACGTCAAGAAAGTCGAAGATATCCTGCAGCTTCAGCAGGAAGTCCGCGCCAAGGTCATCAAGATCGACGAAAAGGGACGCATCGATCTGTCGATCAAACGTCTCGAAGACCGGCCGTCACGGCAACACTCGGGCGCCGGACGCGAGGACACCTTCGAAAAAAAGATCACATCATTCCTGAAGATCAGTGAACAGAAAATCGCCGATCTCAACAGCAAGGCGAACGCGTCGAAATCAAGCAAAAAGCGGCCCGCGAAGCCGAAATAATGCGGTCGTTTTTTTCATTTTCCTTTTCGGAGGGCATATTCCGCCCTCTTTTTTTTATTCCCTGCGACACCCAGGACATGCGTATCCTCACACGGCAGATGCGAGACCGGAAATTCCGCCGGACTATGGTTTTGGCGGCGGGATGTCATTGTTCGCACGGCTTTCCCAGGGTTCTCCTCTGCAATCCTTTGTACGAAGGACGTCCGTTCCCGACTCTTTTCTGGCTCTCCTGCCCCTTTCTTCGCAAGAAATGCGCAACCCTGGAAACCGCCGGAGGCGTGCGGGAAATGGAAACCGCCCTGTCGCCGCTTGAAGGAGAATGGGCGCGGTATCACCGTATCTATGCGGCTCTTCGGTCGCTCCTGATACAGCCCGTTGCGCGAACCTATCTCTTCAAGAGGCGGAAAAAGGTCATGCGATCGCTTCATTCAACGGGGGTCGGCGGGACGACGCCGCCGGAAAAATCCGGCGAGATCGGTGTCAAGTGTCTGCACCTGCAGGTCGCCGCATGGCTCGCCCTCGGGACGCATCCGGCCGGAGACTGGCTGGAGGACAAAATCGGCAGAAGCGCGTGCGGCGAATCGGAACGACTCGGGTGTCAATGCGGCGTATAATTTCCCGGGGTATCCGGCCATTACAGGAAAGGGTGGATTTTCATGTGGAAGGGACGCTTTTCCGAGGAAACGTCCGATGTCGTCCGGAGCTTTACGCAATCCCTCGACATCGACTGGTGTCTTGCGGAGTGCGATATACAGGGCAGTATCGCCCACGCTCTCGCGCTTGCGAAGGCGGGGCTGATATCGCCCGGTGAGTCCGTCGCGATCCGCGAAGGACTGATGCGAATCCTTGCGGAGATACGTTCCGGAGAGTTTATCCCGTCCGCCGACCTGGAAGACGTCCACATGAACATCGAGCATCGCCTGACGGAACTGATCGGCTCCGCCGGAGCCCGCCTGCATACGGGACGCAGCAGAAACGACCAGGTTGCGACGACGATGCGGCTTTTTTTGAGGAATCGGCTCCTGTCGCTGGGCGACGGAATGCTGCGCCTGCTGGACGCGTTGCTCGGCGCGGCGAGAAAGCACCGGGAATGCATCGTCCCGGGGTACACGCACCTGCAACAGGCCCAGCCGATAACGCTCGGGCATTACTGGATGGCGCACTTTGCGGCCTTTCGAAGGGATCTGGAACGCCTGCTCTTTGCGCTTGACTCCATGACGGAGTGTCCGCTCGGGGCGGGCGCCCTGGCCGGGTCGACATTGCCCCTTGACCGGGAGTGCGCCGCGGCGCTTCTCGGCTTTTCGGGACCGACGGACAACAGCCTGGACTCGGTGGGACAGCGGGACTATATCTTCAACTACCATTCCTTTGCGGCGATGTTCGCCGTCCACGCAAGCCGTCTCTCCGAAGATCTGGTCCTGTACAGCTCGCAGGAGTTCGGATGGATCCTCCTGCCCGACGCTTTCTGCACCGGGTCGAGCATGATGCCGCAGAAAAAGAACCCGGACGTCCTGGAACTCATCCGGGGAAAGACGGGACAGGTCATCGGGCATCTGCTCGACCTGCTCGTCTCGCTGAAGGGGCTTCCAATGACCTATGACCGGGACCTTCAGGAAGACAAACGCGGCATGGAATCCTCCCTTGCCGTTGTCGAGTCGGTCCTCGCCGTCCTCCCCCCGCTCCTTTCGGCCGTTGAAGTCGACCGGGAACGCGCCGTTCGCGGCATGTCGGACGGATTCGTCCTCGCCACCGATGTGGCCGAATACCTCGTACAACGGGGAATCCCCTTCCGGGACGCGCACTGGAAGGTCGGTCGGATCGTCCGGGACTGTCTGGAAAAGCGGAAAACGCTCTTCGACCTCACGTGCGAAGACTGGAAGTCGCTCCTTCCCGAAGCCGGCGACGATCTTGCAGGCATCCTGTCTCTCCGGGCAAGCGTCGAACGGCGGACGACCTTCGGCGGAACGGCTCCGGAAGAAGTGGCGCAGAGAATCAGTGACGGAGAAAAATCGCTTTTCGAATACGGGCGTGCGCTTGAGTCGCATCGAAAGGCTCATTCGACGGCAGGAGAACTGCTCTGTTCGTCGAAGCCCGCATGAATCGGGAACGGCGCTTATAAGTGAAATACCTCGAAAAACAGGCGCCAAATGGACCGCGAACCCGTCGAAAATGCAGCCTTCTCGTGTCCCTACTAGTCATCAAGAGAGCGGCGTGATAGAATACCCGAGTCTTGTTCGGCGACCCTTGACACCACCGGTTTCGGTGTTTATACTTTCTGAGCTGTCGAAGACAAGGGGGAAGCAAAACATCCCCTGTCGCGTGAGCCGTTAGCTCAGCTGGTAGAGCACCGGACTTTTAATCCGGGTGTCGTGGGTTCGATCCCCGCACGGCTCACCAATGCGGTCCCATAGTCCAGTGGCCTAGGACACGGCCCTTTCAAGGCTGTGACACGGGTTCGAATCCCGTTGGGACCGCCATTTTTTCTGGAAAGCCGGTGTAGCTCAGTTGGTAGAGCAGCGCACTCGTAATGCGCAGGTCTCCAGTTCGAATCTGGACACCGGCTCCATTTTTTGCCCCCTTGAGGGGCTTTTTTTATTTTTGGGGGAGGGATGCGCGTGTGCCGGCGTGAGATCCTGTTTTTGCGTCACGGGAAGACCGAATGGAACGACCAGCTTCGTTTCCAGGGACACGTCGATATCCCGTTGAACGACGAAGGGCGGATGCAGGTCGGACGGGCGGCCCGGCGCCTTCGGGAATGGCGTCCCGAAAGAGTGATCGGCAGTCCGCTTCTCCGCGCTCTTCAGACTGCCTCAGCCTTTCTTTCCCGTCAACCGGACTGCGATTTCTCCGTTCAGGCGGCCCTTGCGGAAATGAGTTTCGGCGAATGGGAAAGCAAATCCATCTTTCAGATCGAGACGCATTACGGGGAACTGTATCAGCGCTGGAAGGCCGACCCCGCATCGGTGACGCCGGACGGCGGCGAATCGTTCGAACATGTTGTCGAACGAACCCGTGACGTTCTGATGTGCTGGTTTCCCTGTGGGCGGACGCTTGTCGTCAGCCACGGAGGCGTGATCCGCGCCGCACTGGTCGCTTTGCTCGGCATACCGTCGTCGGTTGCGTGGAAGATGCGAATCGACAACGCATCGCTTACCGGAGTGGAGGAACGCCACGGCCGTTATTCCCTGACCTTCAGCAACGACAGGATTCACCTTCTGGACGGTTCGGGAGATCCTGCCCTCATACCCATTCATCTGTAATTGCGCTTTCCCTGATTCATTGCTCCTGATACAATAGCCCACGGTTTCAAAACGTCTTCGTTTCCGAAAGAAGGTGGCTCCGTGCCGGTCCATGAGAATTCCGCCACCCCGTCTCTCGATCCTTCCGAAGAAGCCGCGCTGTGGGAACGATGCAGACGCGACGACATGGAAGCGAGAGAAGCGCTGGTCATTGCATATCGTCCTCTCGTCTTCTGGCTTGCCCGCAAATTTCGCGTTCCCTCCTCCTCTCATGCCGACCTGATTCAGGAAGGCATGCTCGCGTTGGTCAAGTCGGTCGACAACTTTGATCCTGAACGAAAATTCCGGTTCACGACCTATGCGTTTTACCGGATCCGGGGACAAATGGTCAATTTCCTTCAGCGTTCGGAAGCGAGAGCGCCTATTCCCGTAGACGACGACTTTCTGGAGATTCGTGAAGATCCTGCCGAGGATGCGATGGATACCGCTCTGAGCGTGGCGGAGGCGATTACGCATCTTCCGGATCGGGAGGCGGGAGTCGTTCGCGCCTTGCTGATGGAAGGAAAGGATGTCCGGGACGTCGCCCGGGAGAAGTCCCTCGACATCAGTCACGTCTATCGCTTGCGACGCAATGCCGTCGCACGACTCCGCGCCTGGCTCGGCATCGAAGACGCCACAAAAAGGGCGTGATCCGGGATAAGGGATAGTGCAGGAATGCATATATCTCAACGTATCGGGGATGGTGCCCGTGGAACGACGCATACAAAGGGTCACGAGGTGGCTGGAGCGATGTTTGCTTGCCTGCCGCGCAAAATCGTGGGAAAATGCCCTGATGGAAATGGAATGCGCCAAGGCCGAAATGGATCTTGCCCGGGAGGAACTCTGGGCGGCGGCGCAGGATGAGGGGAACGGGAAACGGATACATGCCCTCGCGTTTCGATCGACGCGGGCTGCTTTTGTTGCGGCGCTTCTTCTGCTCGTCACGGCGGCGCCCATTGCGACCCCGGTGATGATTGTCCAGGAACAGGGCAAGATTGCGATTCGGACCGCTCCTGTTCTCGAGTGGGTGACAACGGATGAGCGTACGCTTTTGTCCGCTCTCAGAAAAAGCCTGAGCGAAGCGAATGCGGGATCTTCCCGTGAGGTATTCGCACCGTCCGATGTGCGTGACGACGGGGTTGGAAACGCAGAAACGCGCGTTTCCGCAGCGGACCGCAAAGACCGGGACGTGAGCGGGAAGCAGGCGGACCGGGCCGGACGCGAAAGTGTGTCCGCAAAATCGCAGCCGGTTGTGACGGGAGAAATGATTTATTCGCTGGTTCAACTGGGACAAAAGGCGCTGCGTAATTCGGAGCCTGCAATTCGCATCGACCGGAGCGAAACGCCGGCTGGTTCGTCCCGGCGGAAATGAACCCGGTTTCTGGAAGGAGAGATTGCTGTTGACGAAATCCCCGCGGTTTTTTTGGGGGAGGGGACTGCTTCTGAGGTCCTTCCTGGTTTTTGCAGTTTTGTGTTCCCTCTCCGGGACGGCGATGGCGGAAACGCTCGTATCGTCTTTGTCCGTCGAAGGAACGGAGCATGTCGTTCCCGAACACGTTCTTGCAGCCGTGCGGACGAAGGTCGGAGAACCTCTCGATCGGGCGCAGTTGCAGAAGGACGTTGAAGCGATCTACGGACTCGGCTTCTTTTCGTTTGTCGACGTCGATCTGAAATCTTTGGCGGGCGGCGCCGCAGTCACCTTTATCGTGAAGGAAAACCCGGTGGTGGAGCGTATCGATTTCAAAGGGAACACCGTGTACACGGGCGAGCAGCTCAACAAGCTCGTCTTTACCGTGCCGGGCAACGTCTTCAACCAGGTTTTCTTCCGGCACGACCTCGAATGGATTCAGGAGCACTATCGCAAGGACGGGTACACGATGGTCAAGATCGCCGACGTGCAGATCAACGGCGGGGTCATCTCCGTCTCCATCCTCGAGCCGAAGGTCGGCGACATCATCATTCAGGGAAACA
>CALMZW010000430.1 GCA_937870605.1 uncultured Synergistaceae bacterium | reverse complement strand
ATGCGCCATCCCTGCGAACGGTTCCGCTGTTCTCGCAGCGCTCCTGCTTCTCTCCCCGGTGGTCCTGATGCGGCGGCGCTGACGATAGTTTTCGCCCTGCTCCTGGGCGGACTTCCCGGAGCAGGGGCCTCGCGAGAGCAGATGCGTCATGCGCTGCGAACAGCACCTCGCATTTGCCACGGAACGAAGAACGGGAAGCGTCAGGTCGGGTTCATCCCGGCCCGGCGCTTCTTTTTTCGCGCATGCCATCATGGATCGGCTCCGGACGCGTTCACGACGTCGTACACACGCCGCCGCACGCGCCCGGACGCATCCGCATTCCTTCCCGCCGTAAAAAAGCCGATTTTTCTGGGTTGACGCGCATCTCTTCAGGGAGTACATTTCTTGTAGGATTTAATGGTCGACCGGTCGACCAAAAAGCAGGGGAAGAGGGAAAAGGCGAATGCCGCACGAAAACGGTCACCTTGCGGACGTCAGGGAAAATCTGAAGGATATCGCAATCGCCTACATCCGCGAACGGATTTTCGAACAACGGACCCTGCGGTGCGGCGAGCAGGTCAACGAGAGGGAGCTTTCCCGGACGCTGGGCCTGAGCCGCGCGCCGATCCGCGAGGCCCTCAAGGAACTCGAGGAGCAGGGGCTGATCGTTTCCGTCAAGTACAAGGGGTGGTTCGTGGCGGACTTCCGGGAGGAGGACATTCTGGAGATCAACCGGCTCCGCACGCTCCTGGAGCACAACATTCTCGAAGCCGTCGTCGCCGCCGGGGGCCCGAACGACGAGGAACTGCGCCTCGCCGCGTCGATCAATGCGGAACTTGAGACAATCGTCGAAAGTCAGGATCTGGACGACAGGAAGATGTTCGAGTTCGTCGAGAAGGAAATGGCGTTTCACGAATATCTTTGCTCCCTCGCGAAGGGCGACTGCTTCTGGACGAGAAAGATTCTCCGGAATTTCTCCTACCAGATTCGGTGTTATCTCGACAGGCGGCTCTATCTGAAAAGCCGGATGCAATCCAGCGTCGCGTCTCACAACCTGCTTCTCGAGTCCCTGAAGAAACGGGACGTCGCGATCCTGCGCGAGTACCTCTTCCGGCGAATGGAAAATTCTTCGCGCTTTCTCCAGAAGACGGAGAGCGAGAAGTCGGGGATGCGTCCGGAAACCGGCGGCGAAACGGAATCCCCGGGGAGAGAGTCTGCGGGGGCCCGGAAGGACCGCATGTGACGGATGTTCGTCTCGAATATGCCCGGCCGGCCTTGTGCGGTATCACGTGAGAGAGGCTGCCGAAACAGGGGGGGGCTGTATGTGTTCCGGTATATGATTCGAAGGATTCTTTTTCTCGTTCCCGTCATCCTGAGCGTCATGATCATCATCTTCACGATTCTGTACTTCACTCCCGGAGACCCGGCGCAGGTCGCGCTCGGGCAGGAGGCGACCCCGGAGACCATCGCGGCCTTTCACGCGAAGCACGGCCTCGACATGCCCTTCCCGGCGCAGTTGGGGCGGTATCTCTACAAGGCCGTCTTCGAGGGCGACCTCGGGTATTCCTACGTCATGAAGAGCCCGGTCTCCATGGAGCTGGCCACGCGCGTTCCGGTGACCATCAGGCTCGCGTTCTGGGCCGTCGTCATCAGCACGCTGATCGGCATTCCTCTCGGCGTGATCTGCGCGATCCGGCAGTATTCGCTGCTTGACAGCCTGACCACGCTCGTGACGCTTCTGGGCGTCTCGATGCCGACGTTCTGGACGGGCATCCTGCTGATCATCGCGTTTTCCGTGCATCTCGGGTGGCTGCCGTCGATGGGCTTCGACACGGTCGGCGAGATGGTCCTTCCCATCGTGACGCTGTCCGGCTCTTCCGTGGCGGTCATCGCCCGAACGACCAGGGCGAGCATGCTGGAGGTCATCGGTTCGGACTACATCCGCACCGCGCGCGCCAAGGGGCAGCGGGAGAGCGTCGTGATCCTGCGCCACGCGTTGCCGAACGCCATGATCCCGATTCTCACGATCATCAGCATGCAGTTCGGGATGCTTCTCGGCGGGTCCATCGTCACGGAGGCGATCTTCTCGATTTCCGGCGTCGGACGGCTGATGCTGGAGGCCATCAACATGCGCGACTATCCCATCATCCAGGGCGGAACGCTCTTCATTTCCGTCGCGTTCTGCCTCATCAACCTGGCGGTCGATATCCTGTACGCGTTCATCGACCCCCGGATCCACGTGAAATAGGGGGAGGGACCGAAAATGCCCGCCAACAACTCGATGCTGAAATACACGCTGATCCGCCTGCGGCGGAACTACCTGGCCGTTCTCGGATTCATCGTCCTGTTCGTGCTGATCGGCTCGGCGATCTTCGCGGAACGGATATCGCCGTTCGGATACGCCGACCAGGATTACATGATGATCCGTCAGC
>CALMZW010000429.1 GCA_937870605.1 uncultured Synergistaceae bacterium | reverse complement strand
AGTTCGAACGTTCCATTCGCATGAGCAAACAAGAGATCAAGGAAGAGTATAAACAGATGGAAGGCGACCCGATGCTCAAGAGCAAGATCCGGCAGAAGCAGCGGGAGATGGCCCGGAAACGCATGATGGCTTCCGTCCCGAAAGCGGATGTCGTCATCACGAACCCGACGACGCTCGCAATTGCCCTCCAGTACGACAAGGAAGTCATGGAAGCTCCCGAGGTGGTCGCGAAAGGAAAGGGGCACATTGCGCGACGGATTCGCGAAATAGCCGAGGAATACGGAGTCCCGGTCGTCGAGAATGTCCCGCTCGCGCGCGCCCTGTACCGAGAACTCGAGATCGGCGATTCGATTCCCGAATCACTGTACAAAGCGGTCGCGGAAGTACTCGCTTTCGTCTATCGTCTCAAACGCGGAGACGGGATGCGGCGCTTGAACAATTCTCCGGTACAATACGGGCGGAGGGGATAACTCTTGGCACAGCCTGCTGCAAGTACGTTCAAAAAAATGCTTCAGTATTCGGATCTCGGGATGGCGGCGCTCGTCGCCCTGATCGTCGGAATGCTGATTATTCCGCTGCCCACCGGGCTCATCGATGTCCTTTTATCGCTGAATATCGCGCTCGGCGTCGTCATATTGCTCACGACGTTTTATGCGCATGGCGCGCTCGACCTTTCGGCCTTTCCGACCATTTTGCTCATCGTGACGCTGTTCCGTCTGGCCTTGAATGTATCCACGACAAGGCTGATCCTTCTGACGGGCGACGCGGGACTGGTCGTCAGCGCCTTCGGCAATTTCGTCGTAGGCGGCAACTACGTTGTGGGCGCCGTCGTCTTTCTCATTCTCGTGATCATCCAGTTCATCGTCATCACGAAAGGCGCGGAACGGGTCGCCGAAGTCGCGGCCCGCTTTACGCTCGACGCCATGCCCGGAAAACAGATGGCGATCGACGCGGATCTGAATGCAGGGTTGATCGATGATACGATCGCCAAGGAGCGCCGACGAAACATTCAGCGCGAGGCGGACTTCTACGGAGCCATGGACGGCGCGTCGAAGTTCGTCAAGGGGGATGCCGTCGCAGGACTCATCATCACGGTCATCAACATTGTCGGCGGACTCGCCATCGGAGTCCTCCAGAGGGGATTGCCGCTGGACAAGGCTCTCGGGCTCTACTCGCTGCTTACAGTCGGCGACGGCCTTGTATCGCAAATTCCGGCGCTCCTCTTCTCCACTGCCACCGGCGTCATTGTGACGCGGGCCGCGGGCGAAGCCGATCTCGGACGGGATATCGTCAATTCGCTCACCACCTATCCGAGGCCTCTCTTTATTGCGTCGACCTTTCTGTTTGCGCTTGCGATCATTCCCGGACTTCCCACGCTTCCCTTCATGGCCCTCTCTGGATTCACCGGGCTTATGGGGTATTGGGTTCGTCGGGAGGGGCTTGTCCAGCAGGCGGCCGCGCCGCGGGGGGCGGGAAAGGGAGCCGGGAAGGCCGGACCGGAAGGGAAGGCCGGGGGGCCGGCGCAACCGCAGAAATCACCGACCTCTCCCGAAGATGTCATGCGCCTCCTGACGGTGGATCCGATGGAAGCGGAAATCGGGTATGCGATCATCCCGCTCGTGGATCCCGCACAGGGAGGCGATATGCTCGACCGTATCGGGACGATCCGCAAGCAGATGGCCATGGAACTCGGACTGCTCGTTCCTCCGATCCGGATACGGGACAACATCCAGATCAAACCGACCGAGTACGTCATTCGCGTGAAAGGGGCGGAGACGGGGAGGGGAGATCTTCTGCCGGATCATTATCTCGCGATGGACACCGGCGCCGTTCGGGAGGAGATCGTCGGTGTCCCGACGACCGAACCCGCCTTCGGCCTGCGCGCGGTCTGGATCGCCCCGGAACTTCGCGACAAGGCCGAAGCGGCGGGGTACACGGTGGTCGACGCGCCTTCCGTTCTGGCCACACATCTTTCCGAGATCATCAAGCGGTATGGATCGGAACTTCTGACGCGTCAGGAAGTTCAGAAGATCGTCGATATGGTCAAGGAGAGCGCTCCCGCCGTCGTGGAGGAAATGATGTCCTCCCTCTCGCTCGGGGAAATCCAGAAAGTCCTGCAGAACCTTGTCCGGGAGTCCATCCCAATACGGGATCTGGTGAGCATTTTCGAATCGCTTGCGGACTTCG
>CALMZW010000428.1 GCA_937870605.1 uncultured Synergistaceae bacterium | reverse complement strand
CCGGCGCGATCATCATCCGCAGCATTCGCCGCCACCCCCCCTGAAAGATGAAAAAGGGGCCGTCCCCGCGGACAGCCCCGAATGAAGAACGAACGCCTACTTTCCGAACAGCAGATTCTCCCAGAGACGCGGGTCGTCCGCGCCGACCTCTTGCGGGACGAGCGGTCCCTGAAGCACGACGAACGCGCCCTCTTCGGCCCACGGATTTTTGATGACCTCGGCGGGCGACCAGAGCGCGTTCGTGACCGTGATCGTGTCGCCGATCTTCGGGACCGGCTTTCCGTGCGTCATGTCGTAGAGGTACTGCACGGCGAGAAGCGCGGAGTCGTACGCGGGCTGTTCGACGATGGCGAGGACCTTGCCCTTCTTGATGAGGTCGATGCCCTCGGGCCCGATGCAGATGCCGCAGATCCCGTAGTCCTTCGCCTGGAAGCCCGCCGCCTCGATCGCGGAGACGACGCCCGCCCCCATGATGTCGGGCGTCTGGACGTAGATCCCGAGGACCTTTTTGCCGTAGCGCGTCAGCATGTCGGACGCCTTCGCGTGCGAGTCGGTGTTGTTCCATTTTCCCTCGCCGCGCGCGACCGTCAGCTGCGGGTATTCCTTCATGACCGCCGCGAAGCCCTTCGAGCATGCGTGCGTGAACATGTCCGCCTCGTCGCCGATGATCTCGATGACGACGCCCTCGGGAACCTTTCCGCCGTTCCGGGCCTTGATCCCCTCGATGAAGGCCCGCGCGGCCTTCGCGCTCGACTTCTCGAGGTCGAACGAGAGGAAGAAGTCGACCTTGCCGCCCTCGGGCGACGTATCGAGCGCCGCGACCGGGATCTTCGCCTCGTTGAGCCGCTTGATTCCCGGCACGAGCGACCGAAGATCCACCGCGCCTCCGAGGATGAAGGCGTCGATCTTCTGCGTGAGGAACGTGTCGATGATCTCCATGATCTTCATCGTATCGGCCTGGCCGTCGCGGACGAGAAGCTCTATGCCGAGTTCCTTCGCCTTCGTCTCCGCGCCCTTGACGAACGCCTGGATATAGGGAGCCGTGGGCTCCTTGATGATCATTCCGATGGTGAACTTTTTGTCGGCCGCGAAGGCGCCGCAGCAGACGAGGGACAGGACGAGTCCCGCAAGGAACAGGACGGATACGGATTTTCGGATCTTTTTCACACGCATGACCTCCCTTTCGTAGTCGCACGCCCCGTTGCGTTCGCTTCGTTCACGGGGATTCTCCATAGCGGCGCTTATTTCTGCGGAATGTTTTCGACCCGACCACCCCCGGACGTATTCGACCGGCCTAGTGCGCGCCGCCGGCGTGATGCAGTTTTTTCAGTTGTTCCTTTCGGAGCAGGGCGCCGCGAAGCTGAATGCGGAAACGGTCGATCAGGATCGCGAGGAAGATCAGCGTCCCCTGCGCCGCGTGGACGAGCGTGACCTGAACGCCCAGAAGGTTCAGCGCGTTGGAGAACATCCCGAGAAGGATCGCGCCGCCGAGCATTCCGAACGACGACCCCTTGCCGCCGCTCATTGAGGTTCCTCCCAGGAGCGCCCCGGCGAACGCGAGCATCGTCATTCCCGACCCCATCGTGTTGGAGACGGAGTCCTGCCGCCCGGCCGTCAGCAGCCCCGCGACGGCCGAGAGCGCCCCGGCGATGACGAAGCCCATGACGATCATCCGCCGCGTGTCGATGCCCGCGACGTAGCTCGCGCGCTCGTTGCCGCCCGTCGCGAGGTAGTTCCGGCCGAAGACCGTGTGTTTCAGGACGATGTGAAAGAACAGATACACGCCGAACGTGACGAAGACGGCCGCGGGCATGTTCCCGACCGCCGCGAAGCGCGCCTTGCCGATGAACGAGTAGACGGGATCGAGCGGAAAGATCGCGAGCGGGATCAGGAAGAGCGTGAGTCCGCGCAGGATGATCGAGACGGAGAGCGTCTGCATGAAGGCGTTCATCCCGAGCCGCGAGACGCATACGCCGTTGAACAGCCCGAGCAGCGCCCCGACGGCGAGTGTGAGCGCAATGGCGACGAACGGGTTCGAGAGGATCGTTCCCGGGAGCCACTTCGTCCCCGCGAGGATCACGAGCCCCGGCGCGAAGGCCAGGATCGCGTCGATCGACAGGTCGAACTTGCCGCTCATCAGCACGAAGCCCTGCGCGAGAACGAGCATGCTCATGATCGTCGTGTGATACAGGATGTTGACGATGTTGTTCCAGGACGCGAACGCGGGAACGAAGGCCGCGCAGACCGCGAAAAAGAACAGCAGCATGATCCAGATGATGTTGTCCAGAAGCGTCAGCTTGATCTTCAGATCGTTCGACATTCGTTTCCACCTCGCGACGTCATTGTCCGAACCCCTGTATGTCCATGAAGAGCGCCTTTTCGTCGAAATCGGCCCGCGCGACGCTCTTCGCGATGCGGCCGCCGCAAAGAACCAGAATCCTGTCGCAGATGTCGATGAGATCGTCGAGCCCCGGCGACGTGATGATGACGCCCGCGTTCCCCCGGATCTTTTCGCAGATCAGCGAAAGGATCCCCTTCTTCGCGCCGATGTCCACGCCGCGCGTCGGCTCGTCGAGAAGGTACACGTCCGGCCCGGCCGTCATGATCCTGCCGATGACCACCTTCTGCCTGTTGCCGCCGGACAGCTCCTCGACGGCCTGTTCGAGCGAAAAGGCCCGGATCTGCACGGCCCCGAACGTCTCCGCCGCCCGTCGATCGCACTCGCCCCCCCGGATGAAGCCGCTGCGCGCGAACTGCGCGAGGCTGTTGAGGATGAGGTTGTCCCTGATGCTGAAGATCCCGATCAGCCCCTCCGCCTCCCGCTCCTCGGGCAGATAGGCGACGCCTTCTTTCAGCGCCTCGCTCGGACGCCTGAAGGCGCACGCCCGTCCGCGCAGCTCGATCGTTCCCGCGTCGGCGGGCTCGATGCCCGCGATCGCCTTGAGGATCTCCGTCCGGCCGCTGCCGCGCAACCCGGCGATCCCCAGGATCTCGCCCCGGCGGAGCGTGAACGAGACGCCCTCGAACGCGCCCCAGCGCGTGAGGTTCTCGACCGCGAGAAGCTCCCCGCCCGGGGGCGCGGATTCGTCGCTTCGCGTGCGGCAGGCCGTGAATCCGTCCCCGACGATGAGTTCGGAGAGCGTGCGGCGGTCGAGGTCCGACGCCCGCCTGGTCGCGATCGTCCGGCCGTCGCGGAGGACCGTCAGTCGGTCGCAGACGTCGAGCAGTTCGTCGACGCTGTGCGAAATGACCACGATCGCCTTGCCCGCGTCGCGCAGGTCGCCGACGATCCGGCGCAGGATCTGCGCGTCCTTGCGCGTCAGCGGCGCCGAGGATTCGTCCAGGATGACGACCGATGCGTCCTCGACGTAACAGGCCTTGATGATGAGCAGCAGCTGCCGCTCGCTCAGGGACAGGTCCCCCGCGCGGAACTCCGCGCCGATATCGAGCCCGAAGCGGTCGAGCAGCTCCCGGGCCCGTTCGAACATCTCCGGCCGGTCGACGAAGCCCCCGCGCGTCGGAAAATCGCCCAGGAAGAGGTTCTCCGCAACGGTGATGTCGAGGATGATCTCCGGCTCCTGCGTCACGATCGCGATGCCTTCGCGCTTGGCCTGCATGCGGGTCAGGCGCGGATAGTCCCGCCCGCCCACGGCGATCGTCCCGGAAGTCGGCTCGATCAGCCCCGCGAGAACGCCGACGAGCGTCGACTTCCCGGCCCCGTTCTTGCCCATCAGGCCGTGAACTTCGCCGTAGCGGACGTCGAGCGCGACATCCTCCAGGGCGACCGTTCCGGGATAGATTTTCGTTATGCCCCGCAGCCGAAGGGCCGATTCTCCGGCCCGGCCTGCGCCGGGGGTGTTCATCGTTTCCGTTGCAGGAGCCGTCATCGGAAGCCTCCCCTGTCGATTCGCCGTGTTCCGGTGGAGCGAGCCGTCCGTTTCTTGCGGAAGGGCGGCACCGTTTTCGTCAACCGCGCAGCTGCGCGGAGCGCTGGTGTCCGAAGAGCCCTTCGACCCCGGCCAGGTGCGCGCACGGGCCGGAAAGATATTTCGCCCCTTCGGCCGTGATCTCCTGGAAGGAGCTGACCTTGAGGAACGTGCCCGCGAAGACGCCGTTCGAGAAGCGGGCGCACCGTTGCGTGGGCAGGATGTGGTTCGGGCCCGAGACGTAATCGCCGAACGCGACGGGCGCGTCATGCCCGATGAAGAGCGATCCGAAGTTCGTGAGCTTCGCGGCCGTGGCCGCGCTGTCCGCCGTCATGACCTGGAGGTGCTCCGGCGCGATGTCGTCCGTCACGGAGACGGCCTCGTCCTCGGAGTCGACGATCAGGATCCGGCCGTTGTCCCTCCAGCTTCGTCCGGCGATCTCCGCCGTCGGGAGCGTCGCGAGCTGCGACTCGATCTCCGCCGACGCCTTCTCCGCCAGGCTCCGGCTCGTCGTCACGATGACCGTCCAGGAGTTCGGGTCGTGTTCGCAGCGCGCGAGCGCGTCGGCCGCGACCCAGGCCGGATTCGCCGTTTCGTCGGCGATGATGACGACCTCGCTCGGTCCCGCGAGCATGTCGATCCCGACCGAACCGCCCGCCTGACGCTTCGCCTCGGTGACGTATTTGTTTCCGGGGCCGACGATGATGTCCACGCCCTTCACGGAGTCCGTTCCGAACGCATAGGCCGCGATGGCCTGCGCGCCGCCCATGCAGTAGACCTCGTCCACCCCGGCGAGATCCATCGCGACGAGAACCGCCGGGTGGATGCCGTCCTGCCCCCGGCTCGCGGGCGAACACGCCGCGACGCGCTTCACGCCCGCGACCTTCGCCGGAATCGCCGACATCAGCGCCGACGACGGCAGCGGATACCTCCCGGCCGGAACGTAGCAGCCGCACGATGCGATCGGGATCAGCCGGTGCCCGAGCATGACGCCCGGCGTTATCTCCCAGCGCAGCTCTTTCATGCACGCGAGCTGGCGTTCCGCGAAGCCGCGGATGCGGTCGGCCGCGAACTTCAGGTTCGCGACCGTCTCGGGCTCAACCTTCGAGTATGCGGCCTTCACGGCGTCAGCCGGAACGCGCAGCGCCGCCGGCCGATACCCGTCGAACCTTTCCGTGTAGTCGAGAACCGCAGCGTCCCCCCCGGCCCGGACGGCCGACAGGATATCCCGGACGACCTGCTCGACGGAGGCTTTCTCTTCGTTCGGATTCTTTTCCGCTTCCTTGAATACGATCATGTCCGTTCCCCTTTCCTCAGCTCGCGAGCCAGCCGCCGTCCACGTAGACGATCTGCCCGGTCAGGTAGTCCGACGCGGGGCTGCACAGGAAGATGACCGTTCCGAGAAGGTCGTCCGACGTTCCGACGCGACCCGCCGGAATCCGCTCCTCGATCCACTTCCGGTGCGCCGGGTCCTGAAAGAAGGGCTCGGTCATCGGCGTCCGGAAGTACCCGGGCCCGATCGCGTTGACCTGGACGTTGTATTTCGCGAGTTCGATGGCCATCGTCCGCGTGACGCCGACGACGCCGCACTTGGAGCCGCAGTAGACGGACGACTCCGCGAGGCCGATCGCGCTTCCGAGCGAGCCGACGTTGAGGATCTTCCCCGAGCGCTGCCGCATCATGATCCGCGCGGCCGCCTGCGCCGTGAAGAACGCGCCCCGGAGGTTCACGCCCATGATGGCGTCGTACTGTTCCTCCGTCACGTTCACGAAGTCGCTGACGTCCTCGGTTCCCGCGTTGTTGACCAGGATGTCGAGGCGTCCGCAGCGCGCGGCGATGTCCTCGAAGAGACGACGCGAGTCGTCGGGCTTCGAGACGTCGAGGACGCGCGCCTCCGCCTTCCCGCCCGCGTCGCGGATCGCCTTCACGGTCGCCTCCGTGCCGTCGCGGCTCACGCCGCAGCACATCACGACCGCGCCGGCCCGCGCCAGCCCCTCCGCGTACCCCTTGCCGAGCCCGCGCGACGTTCCCGTGACGACCGCTATCTTTCCCGTTATATCGAATTGTGCAAAAACAGGCATCCGGCTCGCCCCCCTTTCACAAGCTAATAGACTACTACGCAAGCAGGCTTTTTGACAACCCTCCAAAACCGGAAAATCTCCGGAAAACGCGTAAACGAAAATTCGGAACTCTGCGGGAAGGGATTCGACGCCGCGGCGAGGGCCGCGGGTGAGGGGATGACGGTGGTTCCCGGTCGCGGGGAACGGGTTCAGTCGAGCGCTATTTTTTGGAGGAAGTCGTCGAAGGGGACCGCGGGGCTGTACAGGTACCCCTGGTAGTGCGTGCATCCGAGCTTTTCCAGAAGCTCCTGCTGCTCCTTCGTCTCGACGTATTCCCCCATCACGGTGAAATTGAGGGCGCGGGAGAGGGAGACGATCGACGTGACGATCTCGCAGCTCCGCGGGTTGTCGTTCATCCCGCGGACGAAGGAGCCGTCCAGCTTCACCATGTCGAACTCGTTGCTCTGCAGATAGCGGATCGACGTGTGCCCCATGGAGAAGTCGTCGATGACCAGCGGGAAGCCCATCGCGCGGACGCGCCTGCTTTTCTCCTCGGTCTGATGGTCGAAGAGCAGCGCCTTCTGTTCCGTCAGTTCGAGCCACAGATCCCCGGGCTCCACCGCGCCGCTGTCGAGAAGCCCCTGCAGGAACGCTTCGAACGAAGGCTCGTAAAAGGCGGCCGCCGTGATATTGACGCACGTCTTGATCCGCCGCCCGGCAGCTTCTCGAAGCCGCGCCGCGTTCCCGGCCGCCGCAGCGAGAATATATTTCTCCAGCTCGTACAGGATGCCGATATCCTCCGCCAGACGGATGACCAGCGGAGGGTAGATCATCCCGAAGGTCGGGTGGTTCCAGCGCAGCAGCGCCTCCGAACCGATGCACCGTCCCCCGTTGTCGAACTGGGGCTGGTAGTGGAGCGTCAGCTCGCCATTTTCCACCGCTTTCTTCAGGTCGGACGCGAGCATCTTCGCGCAAAGCCCGGAATGTCCGTCGAGTTCCATCAGATTGACCGGGACGCGTTTTTCCTCGCTCCGCTTCAGGAGGGCGACCAGGCCTTGCAGGTTTTCTCCGGCGTTCCGGAGCTTCTCCCCGTCGTGGAGCCGTATGAACGGCATGTACGCGAAAACGCCAAGGACGAGGTTGAACAGCTGCAACAGGCTCCCGGCGACGGAGCCCGTCGCGACGTAGCCCCCAAGCAGGATGGGCGTCGTCCACTGCACCTGATGACAGGGAACGGGGACCAGTCCCCATGCGATGGCCGCGTACGACGTCAGGGTCATGAGCAGCGGGGTGAGCATGAACGGGAGAAACAGATACCGGTTGAAGACGACCGGCAGTCCGAAAATCATGAGTTCGTTGATGTTGAAGAGCATGGGAATTGCGGCGATCCGGGAGAGGGTCCTGCTTCCTGAGTTCCGGCTGAACAGGAACAGGGAGAGGAGCAGGCACATCGCGCTGCCGCAGCCGCCCATGAGAACGAAGACGTCGATGAAGGTCTTCGAGATGATCTCCGTCGGCGCCTGTCCGCTGCCTGCGAGCGCGACGTTTATCGCCAGGCCCGGTTCGAGGATTCTCTGGGAGACCCCCTCGAGGACGTTGCTTCCGTGGATGCCGAAAAACCACATGAGACTCGACAGGAAGACGAATGCGAGGCCGATGTGCAGCGAATCCCCGATGTTGGAGAAAACGCGCCCCGCGGCGTTGACGAAGAGTTCGTGGAAACCGGAGACCTGAAACGTCGCGACGAGGGCGTAGTTGAACAGCGCGACCGTCCCGACCGTGAGCAGCGCCGGGACGACGACCGAAACCGCGATGTTGAAACCGGTATCGGCCCCTTCCGAATAGATGCGGGACGACGAGCGGCTCCTTCGCGTCCAGAAGCCCATCAGCTGCGGAGAAACGGTGGACGCGACTACGGCAGTGAACATCCCCTTGACGCCCAGGACGTCGATGGCGACGTTCCCCTGCGAGAATCCGCTCAGGATGGCGAAGGCCGCCAGGGAGACGACGGCGAAACCGCAGGGGTATTCGTCCGTTCCCGTCCGGAGCTGCGCGCGGCTCATGCTGATGAACACGGTCATATACACCGACAGCATTCCGAACGTCGCGTTGTTGACGGACGTGAAGAGCGCCGGAAGAATGCCCGAACCGAAGGTCGCGAGGAAGTTCTGGTACGCGGGAACGGGCAGGAATTTGAGGACAAGCGCGAACGACCCGATCATCACGACCGGAATGGCCGTGACGAGGCCGTTCCGGATGGACCGGACGACGACGCCTTTTTTCGTCTCGTTCGATGCGGAAGTCTGGGGCATGGTCGATTCCTCGCGTCGCGCCCGGAGGCGTGAGTGAAATTTTTCAGATTATACATCATGCAGACGGTACGATTTATCGTTCTTTTCGCCCGGAAGTTCCCGTACGGCGCCGGAACGGATCGGAGACGCGATTCGCATTTCGGGGCGGTTCCCTTCGCACTTTTCGATTTTTTCTACTGTAGGCTATTTCTTTCGAATGACAACCCATTCGCTCATAAATTCCTGTTTCAGTTCATACTGTCCATATTTTCCGGCGCAAAAAAACGCCCCTCCGGAACGGTCCGGGAGGGGCGACGTGGTTTTGTGGCGAAGGGACGGGTTACTTCCCGACCGTCTCGATGATCTGTCCGAGGTATCCCGCGAGGATGACGGA
>CALMZW010000427.1 GCA_937870605.1 uncultured Synergistaceae bacterium | reverse complement strand
CTACGCCCCGCAGCACCCTTCCTTTTCGCGGCCGAAGCTGCTGACGACGAGGTGCCCGAGCGTCTTGAGCCCCCAGGACTGCATCTGACGCGCGACCTTCACGAGCGACGCGGCGTC
This sequence comes from uncultured Synergistaceae bacterium, assembly GCA_937870605.1. Classification (GTDB taxonomy): domain Bacteria; phylum Synergistota; class Synergistia; order Synergistales; family Aminobacteriaceae; genus CALFXN01. The sequence goes on along the minus strand of CALMZW010000427.1, from coordinate 6,881 downwards.
CATTCCGGTTTCGACGCCGATGCCGTTCAGGAAGAAGACGAGGTCTTCGGTCGCCGCGTTCCCGGCGGCTCCGGGCGCGAACGGACAGCCGCCGAGCCCGCCGATGGCCGCGTCGAAGCGACTGTAGCCGAGGTCGAGCGCCGCCTTGACGTTCAGAAGCGCCATGCCGAACGTGTCGTGAATGTGCAGGTAGATCGGGTAGTCGCCGAATCGCGACCGGACGGCCGCGAGCGTTTCGGCGAAGTGCAGCGGATTGCACGTTCCGATCGTCTCGGCGAGGCAGATGCCGTTAGCGCCCATATCGAGCGCACGGCCCATGAGATCGGTGACCCGTGCGGGAGCGGTTCGTCCCTCGAAGGGGCACATGAACGACGTCGCGATCGACACGGACAGCTCCGCCTTCCCCTTCGCGAGCGCGATCACGTCGGCCAGCCCCGCGAGGGATTCCTCGACGCTCCGGTTCAGGTTCGCCCTGTTGTGCGACTCGCTGGCCGAGAAGACGTAGTTGAGGCAGTCCGCCCCGCCCGCGAGCGCGCGTTCCGCGCCCTTCACGTTGGGAACGAGCGTGACGAGCCGGACCGCGCCGCCGTGACGCGCCTTCACCGCCGAAAGGACTTCGGCCGAGTCGGCGAGCTGCGGGATGGCCTTCGGGCTGACGAAGGACGTGACCTCCATCTCCCGGACGCCGGCGGCGATCATCGCTTCGATGAACTCTAATTTCTTCTCCGTCGGGATGAAATCCTTCACGCTCTGGAAACCGTCGCGGGGGCAGACCTCGCGGATATGCGCGCGCTTCGGCAACCCGTCGAAACGCATCTACAGCACCCCTTCCGCCCTGAGTTCGGCGACCTTTTCGGGAGAAAAGCCGAGCATCTCCCCGTAGACGTTCTCGTTATCCTGTCCGAGCGCAGGCGACGGCGTCCGGATGTCCGTACAGGTTTCGCTGAGCTTGAGGTGCGACCCGGTGAGCGTGATCTTTCCGGCGACGGGGTGTTCGGTCTCGACGAACATCTTCCGGTCGCCCGCGATGTGGGGGTCTTTGACGACCTGGTCGATCGAGTAGATCGGCGCGCAGGGGACGCCCGCACCGTCGACCATGTCGAAAATCTCCTGAACGGTGTACTTCGCGGTCCACTCCTCGATGATCTTCCGGAGTTCCTCGTGGTGGGCGACGCGGTCCGGGACGGCCCTGAATTCGGGCTTCTCCGCGAGTTCGGGCTTTCCCATGACCTTCGTGAGGTCCTGCCAGAGCTTGTCGTTTCCCGCTCCGATCACGAGGCTTCCGTCGGAGGCCCGGAAGGAGTCGTAGGGATAGGTGGATTCGTAGCGGTTGCCGATGCGCTGGGGGATGCGTCCCTGGACGAGGTAGATCATGTTGATGATCTCGAGGCTCGCCACGACGGAATCGACGAGGGCGATATCGACCTTCTGCCCCTCTCCCGTCACCGTGCGCGCGTTCAATGCCGCAAGAACGCCGACGCCCGCCGAAAGCCCCGCGAGAATGTCGCCCATCGCGGTTCCCGTGCGCGTCGCCTCGCCGCCGGGCCACCCGGTGGTGCTCATGAGTCCGCCCATCGCCTGCGCGATGATGTCGTATCCCGGCTTCTGGCTGTACCGTCCGGTGTGGCCGAACCCGGAGATGCACCCGTAGACGATCTTCGGATTGATCTTTTTCAGGTCTTCGTATCCGAGCCCGAGCTTTTCCATCGTTCCGGGGCGGAAATTTTCGAGGACGACGTCGGCCTTCTTCACCATCTCCAGGAACATCGCCTTCCCCTTCGGGTTCTTGAGGTTCAGCGTGACGCCCTTCTTGTTCCTGTTCAGGTTCATGTAGTACGCGCTCTCGCCGTTCTGGAAGGGCCCCATCTTTCGTTCGTCGGCTCCTTCTTTCGGGTTTTCGATCTTGATGACGTTCGCCCCCATGTCCGCAAACATCATGGAGCAGAAGGGCCCCGCCAAAACCCTGGTCAGATCCAGCACCGTAACGTTCGATAACGCCGCCTTTGAAAACATCGACACGACCTTCTTTCTCTCGGATTTTGCCGAAAAAAACACCTGTTCCCCGGGAAGTTCGACGCATGAAAAAACGCCGGACACGCAATGACGCACATGACATGTACAGGATACTCCATAATCATCCTGTCGACAATATTCTGTCGCCGATGTTCTTAAAAATATAAGCAGATTCGCGGAAACGGGGGCGTTCGTCGGGAAACGCGTCCGAAAGGGGAATACCCGGTGCAATGTATCGGGGATCGGAAAAGCGAACGAGCCGTCCCTGTCCGAAAAGAGACAGGCAACGGCTCGTCCGGTGTTCTTCAGAGGGGAAACGCCTCGCCCCGTCTGTTTTCTCAGGAACCGGAGAGACGTGCAATGCCCTCCGGTCCCGGGTTTTCTCGTGTGGGGAAGAACGTTCGGGAACGGCTACTTTATGATCTTGAACGACTTCACGAGGGCTTCGAGGTCCTTGCCGTTGCCCTCGACCGCGGCCTTCTCGCCGATGGATGTAACGAAACCGATATTGCTTCCGCCCGCATTCAGGAAGCTGACATTCACGAAAACATCCGCACCGTCAGACTTGCCCTTGCCTTCCATTTCCACGACCTGGATTCCGTTGATCTGCGTCTCGGACTCGTCGCCCATTTCGACGTCGGTCATGACCTGCTCGATGATCTTGTCAACCGCTTCGAGCGCGGCTTCGATGCCGTTCTTGCCGTCGACTTCGCCGAAGAAGATGATCATGTCTCCCTTGGGCGATGTGAACGAGGTTCCGATGTTGGAATCTCCCTGTTTCCAGCTGTCGGGAAGATCGAACTGGACGTTCGTCTTTTCAAGGGCGTACGTTCCGGCGAAAGCGGCAACGGAAGAGAGGACGGCAAGGGCGATCGCAGCGACAACGACAAAAGCTTTTTTCATAACAGGTGAAACCTCCTCATAGTTTTATTCTGTATTTTTTGAATATATAAAAGACATGTATGGTGTCTCTTGAGTGCGTCGCGACGCGCATTGCCTCCTTTCTTTTCCAATAGCCGTGCAATTCTTTTCTAAACAGAATATGCGCGCTTTATGAGCGGTCTATGTCTGTTCATTCACGGGGACACATATTGACATGCGCACCTGACTATGTCAAGTAAAAATATCGTAAAATTTTATTAAGAGCAAATACAACCGGGGCGTATGCTTCGTTTGCTATCCGGACGCGGTTGTCTTGCGTTTTTGAGCGCGCCGTTTTTTGGTACACTCTTCCCGTAGCGGCGCGACGGTTTTCGCCCGTATTCCCGGGACGGCGATCGTGCGGCGCGCGAACTAAAAAGGAGGAGTCGCAATGATCAGCACCGAGGGGACTTTCGCATTTCGCGGGTACTCGATCTGGTATCGAATCGTCGGAGAGACGGACCTTCCGGGGAGGCGTCCCCTCCTGTGTCTGCACGGCGGCCCGGGCGCCCCGCACGACTACCTCGAACCGCTGGAGGCGATGGCGTCCGGCGGACGCCGCGTGATTTTCTACGACCAGCTCGGATGCGGCAATTCGGACCATCCGAAGGATCCCGCCCTTTGGAGCGTTCCGCTCTTCGTCGAAGAACTCGGCGCCGTCCGCACCGCGCTCGGTCTCGACCGCATCCATATCCTCGGGCAGTCGTGGGGCGGCATGCTCGGCATGGAGTACGCGCTGACGCAGCCCGGAGGACTGGAAAGCCTGATCGTCGCGGACTCTCCGGCGAGCATGATCCAGTGGGTCGCCGAGGCGAACCGGCTGCGCTCCGAACTTCCGCCCGACGTTCAGGAGGCGCTGCTGCGCCACGAGGCTGCGGGGACGACCGATGACCCGGAGTACCAGGAGGCGATGCAGGTCTATTACGATCGCCACCTGTGCAGGCTTCATCCGATGCCCGAATGCGTCTCCAGGACGTTCGAAAAGCTTTCGCGCGATCCGGAGGTCTACGCCGTCATGAACGGTCCGAGCGAGTTCTGCGTGACCGGCGTTATCCGGGACTGGGACATCACCTCCAGGCTCGGCGAAATACGGGTTCCGACGCTCATTCTTTCCGGCCGGTACGACGAGGCCACGCCCGCGATCGCGGAGACGGTTCATCGCGGGATCCCCGGATCGGAATGGGTGTTGTTCGAACACAGCGCGCACATGCCGCATGTCGAGGAGAGCGATCGCTTCCTGCGCGTTCTCGCGGATTTTCTGGATCGCGTCGAGGCGCGACATACCTAAGCGGCGCTCGGAATAGAGCGGGGCGATTCGTTTGCGGCGTATCGGGGGGCTCGAGGGCGGCGCCCCGGTATGCCGTTGCACCAGACCTCCCTATGCAATGCCTGAAATGACCACGCTTTTTTGCTCAATGCCGGTCATGTGTAACATTGCACTATATAAACCTGCAATTGGATTCTCCCTTCGCGATCTTTTCCCTGAGAGTGCTCACGAATATCGACGCGTCCATGAACATCTAATTGTGTATTTTTTCTGCCTTTTATTGTTTTCGAGCTTGACAAATGAGGTCGTACTATCGACAATGATGGCGTGCGTTCCATAGCGTGAAGAACAGTTCCACTCTATAGGCGCCTGCGCACGCCATCGCTTCAATCGTGGCTTCGTTCCACATCGGCCGGATCGTCCGGTCGATGGATTTCCCTATATAAAGGAGGGGTTTTGTTGAAAAAGGCGCTCGTAGTACTTTCGGCGTTGGTGCTGGTCTGCTCCTTTGCGTTTTCCGCCGCGTATGCCGCGGTCGAGCTGAAGCTGGGGCATTTCGGTCCCGAGAATCACCCGGCCACAGCGGCGGCGAAGCAGTTCGCGGAGAACGTCGAGAAGCGGACCAACGGCGAGGTCAAGATCACGGTGTACCCGAACAATGCTCTCGGCAGTCCCCCCGAAGTCCTCGAACAGGTCATCATGGGCGTCATCGACATGAGCCTTTCGGGGCAGGATCAGCTGGCCAAGCACGTCAAGCTGTTCGATTCGGTCAGCATTCCGTTCTCGATGCAGGGGTACGAGCACGCGGACAGGATCCTCGACGGTCCGTTCAAGGCATGGGCAGCTCCGGAGGTCGAGAAGGTCGGACTGGTGTACATCAACAGCTGGGAATGGGGCTTCCGCCAGATCACGAACTCGAAGCGCCCGATTCTCAATCCCGACGATGTCAAGGGGCTGAAGATCCGCACGCCTCCCGCAATGGCCTATCAGGCGGCCATCGAGGCGCTGGGCGGCAACGTGCAGACCATCGCCTTCGGCGAGCTGGTCATGGCGATGCGGCAGGGCGTCGTGGACGGACAGGAAAACCCGATCGGAGTCATCTACGATCTGAAGCTCTACGAATCGCAGAAGTTCATCACGATCGTCAACTACCTCTACAGCTCCATGACCCACGTCGTCAACAAGAAGGTCTTCGACAAACTGACGAAAGAGCAGCAGAAGATCATCATCGAGGAATCGGACAAGTCCCGTCTCATGATGCGCGAAATGGTCCGCAACCAGGAAAAGAAACAGATCGAGGACATGAAGTCGAAGGGCATCCGGATCGATACGCCGGACCTCTCGCTCTTCCAGGCGAAAATGGGTCCCGCGTACGAGAAGATCAAGAAGAACATCGGCGAAGAGAACTTCAACAAGTGGATGGAGATGGCGAAGGCTACCGAAGCGAAGAAATAGGGCATCTGTTTTCCTGTTGCATGAGCCAGGCGTCTTTTCGGGCGCCTGGCTTTTTGGTTGAGGGACAACGCGTGAAATGGGGGTTCTGCAATGCTGACCTTTTCGATCTTTGCGGTTCTCATTTTTTTCCTGCTGATCAACGTCCCGGTCGTCGTGGCGATCGGACTGACGTCCGTGATCTTCTTCGCGGGCCTGGGACAGGGGAATTTTCTCGCAATGCTGCCGCACCGGATGTACTTCGGAACGACGGGCTTCACGCTGCTCGCGATTCCGTTCTTCATCCTCGCCGGCAATCTGATGAACGTCGGAGGGATCACGACGCGCATCTTCCGTTTCGCGAGCGCGCTCGTCGGCCATATTCCCGGGGGGCTCGGACAGGTGAACATCGTGGCGAGCATCATCTTTTCGGGAATGTCGGGATCCGCGGTCGCCGACGCGGCAGGGCTCGGGCAGATCGAACACAAGGCGATGGTCGACGACGGGTATGACCCGGTCGTCTCCGCCTCGCTCGTCGCGGCGTCGTCCGTTATCGGTCCCGTGATCCCGCCGAGCATTCCCTTCGTCCTCTACGGCGCGATCACGGGCGTCTCCGTCGCCAGGCTGTTCATGGCCGGCTTCATCCCCGGACTTCTGATGGGATTCGGAATGATGGTCGCGCTCGCGGTCATCGCAAAGCACCGGCATTATCCGTGCTCGGCCTGCCGGGCGCCGCGGAAGGACATCTGGGAGAGCTTCAAGGGGGCCTTCTGGCCGCTGATGGCGCCGGTCATCATCATCGGCGGGATCATGAGCGGGTTCTTCACGCCGACCGAGGCCTCCGTCGTTGTCTGCGTCTATGCGATGCTGCTCGGGTTTCTCTATCGCGATCTCAGTCTGAAGGATCTTCCGGACATTCTCTTCCGGTCGATCGGCCAGTCCGTGAGCCTGCTGTTCATCATCGCCGCTGCGAATTTCTTCGGATGGCTCGTCATCCACCAGAAGATCCCGGACAATATCATCGCGATGCTGGTGCGGTTCGGGGCGTCCCAGGCGGACGTCCTCCTGATCATCATGGGGATCGTGCTGATTCTGGGGTGCTTCCTGGAGGGGAACGCCATCTTCCTGATCACGCTGCCGATCTTCATCCCGATCGCGAATATGTTCGGGATCGACCTCGTCAATTTCGGCGTCGTCATGACGTTGCTGATCATGCTCGGCAACCTGACGCCGCCCGTGGGCATGTGTC
>CALMZW010000426.1 GCA_937870605.1 uncultured Synergistaceae bacterium | reverse complement strand
GTTCGGAGGCGATCGCCTGCGCGATGGAGCACGAGCTCGACGAGCGGTCGGAGGGGCGGATTCTGGCGTTCGCGGAGTTTTTCTTCGACGCCCGGCGCAACCAGGAACCCTGGGTCCGGCGCATGGAGCGCTTCATCTCGAACCCGTCGTCGCTTCCGCGGCCGCTGTCGCTTCTGAAGACGGGAGAACGGGGGCGGGTCGTGCGGCTCACGTGTCCGGATGGGTTGCGCGGGCGGCTGCTTGAGGCGGGACTGACCCCGGGCGCGGATGTCGTGATGCTGCGCCGGACGGGAACTTCGGTTCTGTGCGAGGTCCGGGGCGTGGAGATGGAGCTTGAGAAGGTTCACGCATTGACGGTGTGGATCGGGGGAGATGACGACGATGTGTCCGGTGAAGAACATAGCTGAAGGCCGCGAGGTTCGCGTACTTCGCCTGCTCGGCTGCGGCAATATGGCGCGGCGGCTGTGCGAGGTCGGCGTGTATCCGGGCGCGAGGATCCGGGTGCTGCGCAACCAGGGCGGTCCCGTCATGCTCGGCGTCGGGGACGCGCGGTTCGCCGTGGGGCGCGGGATCGCGGAGAAGATTCTGGTCAGCGACGAGGAATAGGGTTTTGCTCTCGTCCGATCAGTTAGAAGATACAAACACAGGTCGCTGACATGAATCTTTCCGTCGCCCTCGCGGGAAACCCGAATACCGGGAAGACGAGTCTCTTCAATGCGCTGACGGGCTCGAACCAGCGGGTCGGCAACTGGCCCGGGGTGACGGTCGAACTTGTGGAGGGGACGTTCCGGGACGACGGGGGCGAGATCCGCGTCGTGGATCTTCCCGGAACCTACAGTCTCGGCGCGGCGTCGCCCGACGAACGCGTCGCGACGGAATTCCTGCTTTCACGCTCCGCCGATCTCGTCGCGATCGTGCTGGACGCGTCGAACCTCGAACGAAGCCTCTATCTCGCCGTACAGATTCTGGAACTCGATATCCCCGCGCTGCTCGTCGTGAATATGGGAGACCTGGCGGTCAGCCGCGGCATGGACGTCGATCTCGACGCGCTGTCGCGACGTTTCGGCGCGCCCGTCGTCTCGACGCTGGCGCGCGGAGATTGCGCCCGCTGCGCCTCCCGCGGCGCGTGCGTCGGGTGCATGTCGCCGCGATGCCTCCCGCAGGGAGACGGCGTCGACTCGCTGAAACGCGCGATGCGGAGCGCCGGCGCCCTTCGGCGCAGCCCGATCCGCGTGCCGTACGGCGCGGATGTCGAGCGGGCCGTCTCCCGTCTCGAAACCGCGATGTCGGCTGCGCCGCGCGCCGCGTCCGACGAGTTCGGCGGGATGCGGATGCTTGCGCTTCGGCTGGCGGAACGCGACCCCATCGTCATGGACCGCATTGCGGAGTTCTCTCCCGACGGCGAAGCGGGCCGGATCCTCGCCGAAGAGGACGCGCTGCTGACGGAGCGCTTCGGCTACGGGCTCGACACCGCGACGATCGAACGGCGGTGGCGTTTCGTCTCGGAGACGGCGTCGGCCGTCGTCGCCAAGGGGCGCGTCTACCGGGAGCGCCTTTCCGTCACGGACCGGATCGACCGGATCGTGACGTCGCCCTTTCTCGGCCTCATTATCTTCCTCGCGGCGACGTGGAGCGTCTTCAAGGTGACGTATCTCCTGGGAGACCCGATCGCGCACGTTCTCGAAACCTGCGTCCGCCTGGGCGGGGATATCGTTCTCGACGCGCTTGCGCGCATGGGGGCGCCCGCGATCCTTTCGTCGCTCGTGTCGGACGGGATCATCGGCGGCGTTGGGTCGGTGCTGATTTTCGTGCCGCAGATCATGCTGCTCTTCGCCGCCATCGCGATGCTCGAGGAGTCGGGGTACATGGCCCGGGGCGTCTTCGTGATGGACCGGATCATGGCGATGGTCGGCCTGCACGGAAAGAGCTTCATCCCGATGATCATGGGCTTCGGCTGCAACGTTCCCGCGATCGCCGCCACGCGGATTCTCGACAATCCCCGGGACCGGCTTCTGACGCTGATGGTCATCCCGTTCATGAGCTGTTCGGCGCGCCTTCCGGTCTACATTCTTTTCGCGGGGGCCTTTTACGGGAGCAATGCGCCGACGGTCGTCTTTTCGCTCTACGTGCTCGGCGTCGTCGTCGCCGTTGTCGCCGCCAGACTGCTCGGGGGAACGCTCTTCCGCGGAGAGCCGAACGACCTGTTCATCGAGCTGCCTCCCTACCAGGCGCCCACGTTGCGTACGGTCGCCCGGAGCGCCTCGGAAAGCGGATTGATGTTCCTGCGAAAGGCCGGAACCTGGATCCTCGGCGGGGTCGTCGTGATGTGGGCGATGGCGAACCTGCCTCCGGGCGTCCCCTACGCGGGGGAGGAGAGCCTCGTCGGCCGCCTCGGGCACGTGATCGCACCGCTGTTCGCGCCCGCGGGGTACGGCTTCTGGCAAGCGGCGGTCGCCCTCGTTTTCGGCTTCTTCGCGAAGGAAGTCATCGTCGGGACGTTCGGGACGCTGCTCGGCGTCTCCGGGACGGGGCTCGACGCGGCGCTCGCGCAGTTCTTCACGCCCCTCTCCGCCTACGCCTTCCTCGTGATGACGCTGCTCTACGTTCCGTGCATCGCCGCCGTCGCGGCGACCTACGCCGAGACGAAGAGCGTCCGGTGGACATCGTTCATGGTGCTGTTCACGGTCCTGGCCGGATACCTCGCGTCCGTCGCTGTCTTCCAGATCGGACGTCTGCTTCTGCCGCTGTTTCGCTGACCCTTCCGGCCGGAGCGTTCCCCCTCCTTTTGTGCGGCGTTCGTTTGTTTTTTGAAGGGAAGCGGTCTTTCGTTTCTTCCTTCCTCATGCCTTGTCCTGTATAATGGAGTCCAGTAAAAAGCGAACGAATCTGAATTCAAGTACACATACGGGTTCGCTCGTCATATTGCGGTTCAGGAGGGACGATCAGTGGGGATTCAGGTGCTGACCATCAATCCCGGGTCAACGAGTACGAAGATCGCCTGGTTCGATTCCGACCGGGAGGTGTGGCGTGAGACGGTGCGGCATGATCCGGCGGAACTCGCGGCGTTTGCGAACGTGGCGGATCAGTTCGACTTCCGGAGGCGAACCATCGAAGAGGCGATAGCCGCGCACGGCTCGTCGCCCGAAACGCTCGGCGCCGTCTGCGGCCGGGGAGGTCTCGTGGATCCGATCCCCGGCGGGACGTACGTCGTGGACGAACCGCTCATCAGCCGCCTCCGCGTCGGCAAGCCGTGGGAGCACGCGTCCAACCTCGGCGGCATCATCGCGAAGGCGATGGCCGACCCGCTCGGAATCCCCTCGTTCATCGTCGATCCCGTCGCGGTGGACGAAATGGAGGATGTCGCCCGGATCACGGGAATGCCCGAACTTCCCAAGGTTTCCCTCGGTCACGCGCTGAACGTCAAGGCGACCGTGCGCCGCGCCGCGAAGGATCTCGGCAAGCCGTGGGACGAGCTGAATTTCATCGTCGCGCATATCGGCGGCGGCATCACGGTCTGCGCGCACCGGAACGGGCGCATGGTCGACGTCAACTGCGGCAACGACTTCGGTCCCTTCTCTCCCGAACGGGCCGGAGGGCTCCCCGCGGGAGACCTCGTCCGCCTGTGCTTCAGCGGGGCGCTGTCGCTCCGGGACATGCTCCGCCGGCTCGCCGGGCAGGGAGGCATGTTCGCGCATCTCGGAACGAGCGACCTCCGCGAGGTCAAGGCGCGGATCGCCGCGGGCGACGAGCGGGCGAAGGCCGTCTACCGGGCGATGGCGTACACTATCGCGCGGGAGATCGGCGCCCACGCGGCCGCGATCGACGGAAAGGTCGACGCGATCCTGTTCACGGGAGGCGTGGCGTTCGACAGCGACTTCATCCTGCTCATTCAGGAGCGGGTGCAATGGATCGCGCCCGTGCTGCTCTACCCGGGCGAGGACGAGATGAAGGCGCTCGCCGAGGGGGCGCTGCGCGTGCTTTCGGGCGAGGAGACCGCCAAACGGTACGGGGAGTATACGGGAGGGACGAAACGATGACGATTCACAACCTGGACTTTCTGATGGATCTGTGCGCGAGCGGCAGGAAGATGACGATCGCGGTCGCCTGTCCCTACGGCGACGACGCGCTTGCCGCCGTGTGCGCCGCCCGCGACAGGAATCTGGTCAACAGCGTTCTGGTCGGCGACGCGGAAAAGATCCGCGTGCTCGCCGAAAAGGACGGACTGAGCCTCGACGGCATCGAGATCGTCGACGAGAAGACCGATTACCTCGCGGTGGAGAAGTCCGTCAAAATGGTCTCCGGCGGAGACGCCGACCTGCTCATGAAGGGGCTCGTGAAGACGGCGACGCTGCTCAAGTCCGTGCTCAACAAGGAGTGGGGGCTGCGGGCCGGATCGCTTCTGTCGCACCTCTTCCTGCAGGAGATCACCGTCATGGGCGGACGGATCTTCGGCCTGACCGACGGCGGGATGAACATGTATCCCGACCTGCAGACGAAGGTCGGGATTATCGAGAACGCCGTGGAGTGCTATCATAAAATCGGCGTTGCGTGTCCGATGATCGCGGCGCTGGCGGCCGTCGAGGTCGTGAACCCCGACATGGCGTGCACGCTGGATGCCGCCGCCCTCGCGAAGATGAGCGACCGCGGACAGATCAAGGGGTGCGTCGTGGACGGCCCGTTCGCGCTCGACAACGCCGTTTCCGAAGAGGCGGCGAAGACAAAGGGGATCCGGTCTCCCGTCGCCGGGAACGCGGATATCCTTCTGGTCCCGAACATCGAGTGCGGCAACCTCGTCGGCAAGGTGATGACGTATCTCGCGAAAGAACGCGGCGCCGGCGTGGTTTTGGGCGCGCGCAAACCTATCGTCCTGACGAGCCGGTTCGACTCTATGGAAACAAAATTGCTCTCCATCGCGCTCGGCGCGGTGGTGGCGCGATAATTGAAGGAGGGTGTCAGTTATGGAACAGATCCGTACGTTGTCCGCACTGCTGGAATACGCGAAGAAGATCGGCAAGGAACAGGGCCCCAAGACCGTCTCGGTGGCCATGGCCGAAGACGCCGGGTTGATTTCCGCGCTTGAAGAGGCCCGCGCGGCCGGGTTCGCGAACTCGATCCTCGTCGGGAACGGCGCGAAGATCAAGGCCGCGGCCGAACAGGCCGGCGTGGATCTCGCGAACTACAAGGTCATCGACGAGAGCAACGAGGGACAGATGGGCATGAAGTCCGTCGCGCTCGTCTCCTCCGGCGAAGCCGACATCTACATGAAGGGCCAGATCCACACCAACAACTTCCTGCGCGCGATGCTCAACAAGGAAGTCGGCCTGCGTTCCGGAAAGAACACGATCTCCCATTGCTACTTCCACACCGTCGAGGGCTTCGACCACGTCTTCTTCATCGCGGACGCCGCCTTCAACATGTACCCGGATCTCGCCGCCAAGGCCGACATCCTTCAGAATACCGTGAACCTCGCCCGCGCCTTCGGCGTCGTGGAGCCCAAGGTCGCCGTTCTCGCCGCCGTCGAAGTGGTCAACCCGGATATGCCCTGCACGCTCGACGCCGCCGCCCTGACGCAGATGAACCGCCGCGGGCAGATCAAGAACTGCATCGTCGACGGCCCGTTCGCGCTCGACAACGCCGTTTCCGAGGAATCCGCGAAGACCAAGGGCATCGTCTCGCCGGTCGCCGGACACGCCGATGTCATGATCGTCCCGAACATCGACGCGGGCAACATGATGGTCAAGGCGCTCGTGTACTTCTCGAAGAACGAGACCGCCGGGCTGATCCTCGGCGCGACCGCGCCCGTGGTGCTTACGAGCCGCGCCGATTCCCCGAGGGCGAAGCTGCTTTCCGTCGCCGCCGCCGTGGCGCTTTCCGCGTTCCAGAAAAAGTAGCGGAATCCCGATCCGATTCGAATGAAACGGCCGGGGGAGGGCGCGACAGCCTTTCCTCCGGCCCGTCTCATATCATATTCCGCGCGGCCGAACGCGCGGGATGCGTGACCGATTGGAGGCGCATGCTATGAAGGTTCTTGCGATCAACCCCGGGTCTACGAGCACGAAGGTAGCGCTCTTTGAGGACGGGAAGGAAGTCTGGTCCGACACCCAGCGGTACGATATCGATGTCATCCGCCGCTTCAAGGGAATCCCGGAGCAGGAGGAATTCCGTTTCCAGGAGATCATGAAGGCCATGGCGTCCCACGGGACCAGGCCGGAGGATCTCGACGGCGTCGTCGGACGCGGAGGCCTGTTGCG
>CALMZW010000425.1 GCA_937870605.1 uncultured Synergistaceae bacterium | reverse complement strand
GCGAAGATGCCGATCTGGAGCGAGAGCCGCGCTCCGAAGATCACGCGGCTCATGATGTCCCGGCCGAAGAGGTCCGTTCCCATCCAGTGCGTTCCCGTCGGCGGGGCGAGGCGGACTTTCAGGCCCTCCGACCAGATGAGCTGCTTGTACGGATCGAACGGCGCGAAAAAGGGGGCGAATACGGCGACGACAATCAGGAAGATGACCATGACAAGACCGGCCATGGCCAGGCGGTTTCGTCGGAAGCGGATCCAGGCCTCCTGCCAGAGATTCCCCGTTTGCGGGCGTGGTTTGACTGCGTCCGTCATTCGTCGCGCCCCCTACTCGTACCGGATCCTCGGATCGAAGAACCCGTAGGAAATATCCACGAGCAGGTTCGCTGCGAGGAAGATGACGGCCATGAAGATGACCGTCCCGCGGATCATCGGCAGATCCCGCGCCAGCAGGGAATCGACCGACAGACGCCCGATGCCCGGCCACGCGAAGATCGTCTCGGTCAGCACCGCTCCAGAGAGAAGTTCCGAGATCTGCGTTCCCACGATGGTGATGACGGGAATCATCGCGTTCTTGAGCGCGTGCTTGAGCACGACGATCCTTTCGGGAAGCCCCTTCGCGAAGGCGGTGCGGATGTAGTCCTGATTAAGGACCTCGAGCATGCAGGAGCGCGTGAGCCGCGCGGTGAGAGCGCCGGGGCGGACGCCCAGCGTAATCATCGGAAGAATGAGGTACTTGAAGGAACCGTCTCCGAATCCGGCTCCGGGCGCCCATCCGAGCCAGTAGGCGAAGGTCATCAGGAGCAGCAGCCCGACCCAGAAGACCGGGGCGCTTACGCCCGCTATTGCGATGAACATCGCCGAGTAGTCGAAGAAGGAATATTGCTTGACCGCCGAGATGACGCCCATCGTGACGCCGAGCGCGGTGCCGAGTACGAGCGCCCCGAGCGCAAGCCGCACGGTGGCGTTCAGATGGTCCGAAATGGCGTCCGTGACCTTTTCGTTCGTCCGGTAGGACGTTCCAAGATCTCCCCGGCATACCTGGCCGAGAAAACGGACGTACTGCACATGCAGGGGAAGATCCAGCCCCATGTCCGCCCGTATCTTGGTCAGGGTCTCCTCGTCTCCGCGCTGCCCCATCATGATCATGGCGGGGTCGCCCGGAACCACATTGATGAGGATGAACACGACGGTGATCACCCCCCACACCACGGGGATCGAATACAATACCTTGCGAATGACGTATGAAAGCACGACAATCCTCCCTTCCTTTCGGATGTCGGAAAAACAGCGCCTTCACAGTGTTGTTTTCGCCGTTTCCGCCACTCCGGATACATATATGGATCCGTTTCCGTATTGTATCACAGGTGTCATGGCGTGTTCCGCAGAAGGCGTGCGCCGGAGACTCAAAGGGAGCGACGGCGACTCCAAACGCAGAACGCAGGAGTATCCGTTTTTTCGGGGAGGCGTATCAAACTCCCGTGCAACGTGTCATAATCTCCGACATGTGATTCCCGCAGCGAAATCTTTCGACTCGCCGCAGCGCTGCCGCACAAACGGAAAGCAGGTACGGCGAACGATGCAAGGGAGAGGATTTTCCATGGAACGAAACACCGAAGCCGCAATCGCGGCCCACGATCTTCACAGCCGCTGCTTCGTCGCGGACGCCCACTTCGACCTGCTGCCGTTCGTGCTCGGCAAACGCCTCGCCGGACGCACGAAGGTCATCGAAACCGACTATCTCCCCTCGTTCCGCGAGGGCGGCCTGGATCTTGTGATCTCGTCGATCTTCATCAACAGCGACTTTCTTCCCGAGATGGCGCTCCGCCGGGCGCTCGACCAGATTTCGGCTCTGTACGCGGAGCTCGCGGAGAGCCCCGGCCTTTTCGCGCTCTGCCGGAATACGACCGAGATCCTGGCCGCGAAGGAGCGCGGCGAAATCGCGATCCTGCTGTCCTTCGAAGGCGCCGAACCGATCGGAACGGACCTGAATCTGCTCCGGATCTTTCACGCGCTCGGCGTTCGCGGAATCGGCATCACATGGAGCCGCCGGAACCATGCCGCCGACGGGTGCTTCTTCAAGCCCGTCGACGAGGGGCGCAAGGGCGGTCTGACGGACTTCGGCGTCCGCCTGATCCGCGAGGCGGCCGGGCTCGGAATGTATCTCGACGTCAGCCACCTCAACGACGAGGGGCTCGCCGACGTCTTCGCGTTCCACGACGGCCCCGTGATCGCCTCGCACTCCAACTGCCGCGCGCTCGCAAATACGATGCGAAACCTTACCGACGACCAGATCCGGACGCTCGCCGGGCGCGGCGGCCTTCTCGGGATGAATTCGTGCAGCACCTTCGTCGGAGACACGGAACACGCGACGATGACCGAGGTCGAACTCGCGAATCACGCCGACCATATCAGACACATCGCGGGCGCGCAGGCCGTCGGGTTCGGCTTCGACTTCTGCGACGAGTCGCGCGATTTCTCCGGCCCCGGACCGTTCGCAAACTACGATTGCGTCAAGGGGCATGCGAACATGCCTCTCCTGACGGAACAGCTTCTGCTCCGCGGCTATTCGGAACAGGAGATCGAAGGCATCCTCGGAGGAAACCTTCTCCGTTTTCTGCGCTCCACAATCGGATAGCGCACAGGGAGGAACGAAACGTGTCGTTGTTCGCTTTTCTGTTCATGTCGGGCCGTATTCTGTTGCTCGGATTCGAGAAGATCTCGTTCAAAAAGCTCGGGGAGAACCGCGCCCCGGTCGCGACGCTTTTCGTCCTCGATATTCTCGCCGTTCTTCTCCTCGCGCCGTTCGCCGTCGCGGAGTATCTCGCGTCTCCCTCCGCTCAGGGGTATGCTTTCGTCTTCATCGCGGCGGGGAGCGCTCTCGTCTCGTTCACGGGAATTCTGCTCTACATCCGGGCCTTGTCGGAGGGAGAGGTCTCCCTCGTCAGCCCCGTCTACAATTTCAACGTCTTTTTCCTGCTCGCAATGTCGGTCTTCTTCCTCGGCGAGAGCATTTCCCTGCTCAAGCTTGCCGGGATGGCGCTTCTGGTGTGGGGAAGCACGTTCCTGAACCGGGGCGCGGGCTTCGGCGCATCGCTTCTGGCGCTGTGGCGCTCGAAGCCGTGCATGTACATGATCGCGGCGTCCTTCTTCATCGCCGTCGGGAGAGTCGTGGACACCAGAATGGTCGGCATGCTCGCACACAATCCTCCGACGGTCGGCTATGCGCTCATCCAGTGCGTCTGGTCGTCGCTCTTTGCGCTCGCTCTGCTTTCATACCGGAAGCAGACGTTTCTCGGGTTCGCGCTTTTCCGGGAACGTCCGCTCGCCTCGCTCGCCGCGGGCGCGTGCAATATCTTCGCCTACCTGTGCCTGCTCTTCGCCCTCCGGGACCTCGAGATCAGCCTGGCCGAACCGCTGTCGATGTTCGGCGTGCTCATCTCCGTCGTGCTCGCGCGCTTCTTCTACGGCGAGCCGATCCGCGACCGACTGCTCGGCGCAGCGATCATGGTCGCGGGCGCGTGGGTGATGTTCCTGGGAAGAGGATAAAATCGTTCAAGACGGCTCCCGTTCGTTGCCGTATCCTCACCGCGTCACACAATCATCCGACGGGAGGAATGCAACGATGAAGACGGCGTTTGAAACGACTCCGTTTGAAACGGGGAGCGTCAGCGGTTCGGCGGGAGGGAAAGCAACGGAGTCCATTGCGTGGACTCCGCATCCGGCATTCGCGGGCGTGTCGATGAAACACCTCGTCACGGGCGCGGACACGAACGGGACGTCCAGCGTCCACCTCGTGAGGGTCAATCCGGGCTGTTGCATCGGCGACCATATCCACAACGGGAAGACGGAAATTCATCAGGTCGTTGCGGGAGTGGGACGATGCCTGCTGGAAGAACGGGAGATCGCATACGCGGAAGGCGCCGTTGCGGTCATTCCGGCGGACCGTCCGCACAGCGTCGTCGCGGGCCATCCGGGGCTCTTTCTGCTCGCCGTCTTCAGTCCCGCACTGCTGTAAGGCCGTCGGGCCGAAGGAGGTTCCTGCGGAAGACGGAGGGGGCGACGCCCATATAGCGGTGAAAGACCCGGCACAGGTGGCTCTGGTCGGCGAAGCCCGCGTCGAAGGCCGCATCGGGGATCGCCGCCCCTTCCTCAAGCATCCGGACGGATTTCCATACCTTCGCCAGGAGCAGGTACTGCGTCACCGGCATGCCGACCTCGCGCGAAAACGCCCGCGAAAAGGATGCCGGTTGCATTCCGAACTGCGACGCCAGCTCGTGAAGCCTCCATTCCCGCTCCGGCTCGCTCTCGAAAACCGCCAGGATCTCCCGGAATGCGGACGGAATAGCCGAAGCGGCCCGCTCCGCGTCGGCGAATCCGTCCGGCCATTCCCCGGGAAGCTCCGTTCCGATCACGTGCCGGAGCCTTCGGGCAATCTCCCGGCAACGTCCCGGATCCGTCCCGAAGACCCGATGCGAGAACCAGCCGCCCCCGATCGGACGAAGCGCATGCGACCGCATGGCGGGGATGGCGTACCGGTCGCCCGCACGAAGAAGGCGCTCCCCTCCGGAGATTTCGAGAACCGCCTCTCCTCCGGCGATCACGCCGAAGCACGCGCTTCTGTGAAGGTGCGCGGGGAACGCATGGCGGACCATCGTCCCCGAGACGAACCGGATTCCGGAATTCCGCCCATCCTCCACAAAGAGAATGTTCCCCTCATCCGAATTTCCGGAACGAAGCTCCATCCGCACACCGCCGATCCTTTCACCGCGACGCGTTTCGTCGTTTTCTCCTCAAACCCGCCGCTTCGGCTATCGGGCGAAGCGGTCGAAGGCGGTACAATTATAGATGCAGGATGCGAGAGAATGCGAAGGGGAGGATCGACAACGATGCGAAAGCTGCTGTGTGCGCTCTTGTTGCTGACGATGGGGACGTCCGGCGCGGCGTGGGGGGCGTCACGCGTGATTTTCGAACGCGAGGGGGAGATCCGGCTCTCCGACATGGGCGGCGCGAAGCCCGTTCTTCTCGGGAAGGGGTACGACCCGGAAATCTCGCCCGACGGAAAGAGCGTCGCGTTCACGGACTACCGGCAGGGCAGGAAGATCGCCGTGATGGACGTCGCGACGAAGAAGGTCCGAGTCCTCGCGGCCGTCCCCGGCGAGAACAGCTACGGGCCGCGCTGGTCGCCCGACGGGACGAGGCTCGTCTTCAACCACTGGATCGAGGAGAAGTCCCAATGGGTTCCCGGGATCATCGACGCGACGGGAAAGAACCTGAGGATTTTCCGGATGGACAACGAGGGCGGCGTGCATTCGCCGTTCTGGGCGCACGATGGCGCATCCGTGTACGCGCAGGACCTGTCGACGCTCTACCGGTTCGACCCCGCCGGGAAACTGCTGGAGTCGAGACCGCTCGAACCCGTCGCCGGAAGCGCCGGCATATCGAGCGCGACGCGATTCTGCATCTCGGCCGACGGATCCATGTGGCTCTTCGACGGCGACGTCGACGAACCGGGCAACCCGATCTCGAAGGCGTGGGGCGAGCCGATATCGGGCGTCTTCCTCCACACGCCCGCCGACGGGACGACCGTCCGGATCTCCCCGAAGGGAATGTCCGCATCCGACCCGTTCTGGACGCCGGACGGAAAGGGCGTGCTCTTCCGCGGCGTGCGCCCGGAGGACATCAAAAAGAAGGGCAAAAACGTAACATTCGGATTCCACGTCTTCGTCATGCCCCTTGACGGCGAACCGGCGCTGTTGCTCCGCGACGCGTCCGATCCGTCGGCGGCGAGGGAATAACCGACCCGGGCGATTACGCCCCGAAGCGGGGCCATCCGTCGATGACGCCTTTTGAGAGAATTCCTCCGACGAACGCATAGGAGGCCTGTGCGCCTCGAAGCTGCAGTCCCGAAAGAGTCGATATGTCGCGGTCGAGGACGATCAGGTCCGCCGCGAATCCGGGTTCGATCCGGCCGAGGCGATGCTCCTGCCCGATCGCGCGGTTCGGGTTCGAAGTGAAGAGCGGAATGCTTTCCTCCACCGTCAGCCGCTGTTCGGGGGCGCTGACGCGCCTCCCCTCCCAATCGGACCGCTCCGTAAGCGCCCAGAGAGAGAGCCACGGATTGACCGACTCCACGGGCGCGTCGCTCGACGCGGAAACGCACAGCCCTTCGTCCAGAAGGGAGCGCCACGCGTAGGCCCAGGGCATTCGGTCCTTTCCGAGGCGGCCTTCGGCCATGTTCATATCGCTCGGAACGAACGCGGGCTGAATCTCGCAGAACAGTCCGAGTTCCGCAAGAGCGCGCCGCTGGTCGGGGCGGCAGACCATCACGTGGTTGATCCGGTCACGAAGGCGGCAGTCGCGGCCGAACGCATCGTCCACGATCCGGATGCAGCGGATAGCCTGGTCGAGCGCGGCGTCTCCAATTGCGTGGAGCATCGTCTGGACTCCCTTTTCCCGCGCGGCGCGCA
Organism: uncultured Synergistaceae bacterium; assembly: GCA_937870605.1. Taxonomy (GTDB): domain Bacteria; phylum Synergistota; class Synergistia; order Synergistales; family Aminobacteriaceae; genus CALFXN01. Next base: position 6,928 of record CALMZW010000425.1, on the reverse strand, counting down.
GCTTGTCGAGCACGGCGTCGTCGCTCCAGTTCAGGCGCCCCGTCTCGCCCGCGTCGTCCGCGTACGGGGCCGACAGCGCAGCCGTGCGCCCTCCGAGGCTGCCGTCGAGGAAGATCTTGAGCCCCTGATAGTGAACCTGCCCGTCGCCGAAACCCGTCGGCAGCGCCGGGCGCGCGAGGTCGTCGTGATACGAGAAGATCCGGAGCGGCAGCGATCCTTCCCGATGCAGCTCGTCGTAGAGCGAGAGGTCCTCTTCCATGCCGTAGTCGTCCGCGCCGCACGGATGCGCGCAGGTCACGCCCCACGAGGCCAGCTCGAAGCATGCCGACTTCAGCGCTTCCTTCAGAACGGGGCGCGTGAAGACATTCCGCTCCATCGCCCGGAGCGCCGGGATCGCGTCGCGTTCGGGCAGGATCCCGTCGGGGCTGTCGATTCCCGAGAGCGCGAGCGCCTTGCCGTCCGCGACGTTGATGTGCGTGCACACGCGCTGCAACAGGATGGGGTTCGGGATGCCCAGCGCGTCGAGGTCGCGGCGCGTGAACGACCGCCCCTCGGGCCACCGCGTGTCGTTATAGTTCCATCCCCGGACCCAGCGCTCCGCCGGCAGTCGCCCCGCTTCCTCCCGCACCATTTCGAGCGCGTCGGCCAAGGACTTCGCGGACGAGAGGTCGAGAAGCGCCCGCTGTTTCGCCCAGGTCGACAGATGGAGATGCCCGTCCGTGACGCCCGGCAAAACAGATTCTCCCGAGAGCCGAAGCTCCCGCGACGCGGCGGGCGTACGGGCGCGGACGTCGTCCTCGGCGCCGACGGCGACGATCGAATCGCCCGACAAAAGAACGGACATCCCCCGGACGAACCCGGTTCCCTTCCACACGACGCCTCCGGTAATGAGCAGACTGTCCACACGCGACACCCCTTCAATCAAAATGTACCGGCATTATACCCTTTCCCGCTTTTGCATTGCGACGAGGCCGCGCGCTTCCGTTCACGCGAGTCCGGAAGCACGATCGCTGCTTCCGGCGTTTTCCACAATCCGGCGATCCGCATCGCGTCACCGAACATCAGCAAACGTCAATCATTCCGTACACATGTCGTCTTGTCGACCGGGGACGAACGTGAAGAACGCATCGACAGGATCCTTCAGCAGACGCGCGCCTTTTCTGCGTAAAGCTGTATCTGGAAAGGCGCCTCCGAATGATGTATTATGCAGAAAAATTAAACTCTACCGCGCCGGGCTTCCGGCAGGAAAGGAGAGATGCCGATGATTCCGCACTCCATCGCCGTTCTGGCCGCTATGGCGTTCTTGTGGTCCGGAATACCGATTCCCACTGCGGGTGCGGTCATTCCCGCGGCGCCGGGAGGCTCCCTCCCGTCCGTCTTGGAGCTTCCTTCGACATCGATCCTTCGCGAGCGTCTCGACGCGCTCATCCGGCTTCGCGACGAACGCGCCGCGACGACCGGGCCGAACGAAGCCTCTCCGCTCACGCCGGCCGTCCGGAAGGCGATCCTGTCGCTCTCCGAACTCCGTGAGCTGACGGAAGGTCCGGTCGTTCGACAACGTCCGACCGGCTCCATGCGGCTTCTTTCGGCCGAGGACGCGGCGGGCGGATCGAAACGCCTTCGCGTTCGGTCGGGAGTCGAACGCCGCACGGACGCGTCATCTCCGGCGGCGCGCGTCGAGGTCGTCGTCGAAGTCGTCGTGAACGCCGACGGCCTGCCGGTCCGGACGCTCGCAATCGGCGAGGACGACCCGGAATTTCTGGCGCTCTTCGACTGACCGCAGGAAGGGGGAAATGGGAGTCATGACGCAGATCCGTGAACACACGAGGACCGCCCGCGTCCGCTTCGCCGCATTGCTGCCGCTGCTGTGCGTCCTGTTTTCGGTCCTTCCGGCGCAGCCGGCCTTCACGGCGGACCCGCCGCCGGACGAGGTGGTCGGGAAGGTCTCCGTCGCACTGCCCCCGAAAGAGAAGAAGCCCCCCGATGACCCCGACGCAGCGAAGCGCATCGAAAGCCGCGCCGGCGGGTTGTTGAAGGAGCAGCTCGACTGGCACGCGGTCTACGTCAGGGAGCCGGACGGAAAGCTGTCTCCGGCGGCGCAGGCGACGCTCGAGCTCGCCCGGGACACCGGATACGGCCGTTCCGATGCGGTCCGGGACCTCGGCAACGGCGGCGAACGCGTCCGGCCGCTGATCCGGAACCTCGACGTCGGACGGCATGAACTCCTCAAGCACATCTATCATCGCGCGATGATCCTCGCGAACGAAAAGCTCGCCGCCGCAGGCCTCTCCCCGCTGAATACGCTCCAGGCGATCAATGCGGGCGGCACGGGAGACTACACGCGAGACCAGGACATCACGGTCTTCGCGGGAGACCCCGTCCGCGAGAAGGCCTTCTTCGACGCCGTCGAGATCGTTGCGCGGGACGAACTGCACCTTGCGGTCGACGTGAAACCCACGGGCGGCATCGACTTTCCCCAGATCGAGGTGACCTTCTTCCGCGGGACAAACGACCTGCCCGACGCGCGCTTCGCGACCGACGTCGAGGAGTTCGCGCTGAAATACCAGAAGGCGATCGCGAACCAGGCGGCCGACAAGGAAGCTTACAAGGGCGGCGGTGCGGGAATCGAGGTCGGGGGACGACGCATACCGGGCAAGATGTACGTCCAGCAATTCTCGTGGGTCGACGGGCGTCCGGTCTATGTCGCGGAGACGCCGCGAAACTTCCGCGAGGGCTCGAGCCTGTTCTCGGGAACCGCTCCGGAACGCTGGCAGCGTTTCGAACGGGCCGCGCACATCTTCAGCGACCTCGTCCAGGGAAGCCAGCACTATGAAGGGGCGCATCACGACCTCTCGAAGGGGCCGCTCAAGTACGCCGGACGAGCAGTCGAGCACCTGTGCGCGATCTACGGCATGAAGCCCTGGCCGGAGCTCCGGCCGGACGACCGCACCGAGCTGCTGCGGCGCGTCTGGCCGCAATTCGATCCCAAAACGCAGCAGGGCGCCAGGATCTTCGCCCAGATTTCGGAAACGCTCGATGCGGCCGTCCACGTGAAGACCAATAAAGCGCTTCCCGGCGGTCTCGACGACGCCCGGGCGGGCAAGGCCGAAAAGATCGCGCTCTCCTTCCTGCGGAACGCGACGGGCGTGACCCTCTCGAAGATGGCGCAGGACATGCTGAATCCGCCCGCGTTCGACTCGAAGGCGATGCGCGCGCTCGCGGGCGACGCATGGGACCGTATGTCGGCCGTCGAACGCTTCCGCTTCGCGAGGGCGAAGGATGAAACGTTCCGCGCCGCGACGGGGCGCGCGAGCATGGAGAACCTTCTCGTCGCGATGTCGATGCTTCGCGCGACGGATGTCTCCGGCGGCAGGACGCTTCCCGACGGCCCCGGACGGCGCATGCTCGCGCGGGTGATTGCCGGCGCGAACCCGGAGCTTCGTCCGATCCTGACGCCGGCCGGAGAGTACGCGGAGGTCTGGGTGCGCAGGCAGCAGACGAGCGATCCGAAGGTGCGCGCCGAATGCGACGCGGCGATGTCGGACCTCCGCGGGAAGCTCAGGCGCGTCTGTCCGCTCGCGCCGGCCGAAATGCCCGGTGCGGCGCTGCTGCGCAAGGCCGCGCGCGACGGTCCGCAGCGGGTGCTCCGGGAGGAGTCCCGCCCGGGACGAAGCTGGCTTTCGCCCGAGGCGGTCGAGGTGAAGAACGCGTTCGCGGAGCACCTTCGCGCGGCCTTCCCGAGCTTCGCGGAGGAGTGGAAGAACTTCCGCGCGACCGTCGAGGACATGGGAATGAAGGGGTACGTCGCGCGTCGCGTGCTCGACGAGACGTTCCAGTGGGACACGCTGGCCGACGCGCTGACGCTCGTGGAGATGTATCAGGGCGGCGCGTCCTGGCGGGACTACGGGACGTTCATCGGCATCAACCTCGCGTCGCGGATCCACTGGGGCATCGGCCCGCTGATCCAGGCCGCCGGCGCGCGGGACGAAAAAGCCGTCCGGGAACTCGGGAAAAACCTGGTCTTCATGACGCTCTCGCGGGTCGTCCCATGGGCCGCGTCGGCGAAGATCGCATTCGACGTCATGCGCGGAACGGTCGTTGTCACGGTCGGGTGGGCCGTGAACCAGGCCAACGTCGCGACGATCGACGCGCTCTATACGGGCGAGGCCGGACGGACGGACGCAGGCGCGGCGGGGATGGCCAGAGGCCGCATCCGCGACTCGGGGACATGCGTGCTGCCCGAAAAGCACGTCCTCCGCACGACGCCCCCCGGAGAGCGCGCGGTCGTGATCGACATCGACCGGGACGCCGTCTATACGGACGCGATCCACCGCTGGACGGACGCCGATCCCGGCGAGGTTCCGCGCGCCTCGCCGCCCCGCGCGGACGCGGCGGCGTTCGTGACGGCGCACGACGCGTTCGTACGGATCCTGCTGCGGCAGGCGGAGCAGTTCGGCCCCACGTGGGTTCAGGAACCGGGCAAGCAGTTCTTCCCGCTGCGCCTCGACGAAAAGGAGGTCGAAGCAGCGCTGCGAACGCTCGAACCCTTCATCCGGAACAACGCGTCGCGGGAGGCGGACCGCGTGCTCTCGGAGGTCGCCGCGCGCGGGTACCGGTCTTATATGGAAGAAGAGGGAACCGACGTCATTCGCGAGGGGCTCATCCGCCGCTACGCGTCGGACATCCTCGGCGGCATGATCCAGCACTGGCACGTGCGCATCACGGCGCAGATCCTCGCGGCGCGCGACATCGAACGCGCGGCCGTTTTCCAGGATTTCGGCCTCATCGCGCGGCAGCTCCACGAAAAGTACGAGCCCTCCCCCACGCGCCTGCCGCCGCTCGAGATGCGCTTCGAGGGCAAGCGGCTGCGTCCCGTGCGAACAGGCGACGCGAACCGGCCGTCCGGAACGCATGACGCGGGGATATTCGGCCGGATTCTGTCGAGCGTAGCGAGCGCAGCGAACGCGGCGACTATTGCTGGCATGGCGGACGCCATCGCGATTCGCCCGGCAGAGGCAGCCGAACTTGACACTCCGGCGGCAGACGAGGACGATCCTCTTTCGTTCCGCGTTGCGGCCAACGTCTCGGGCGTTTCCGTCCTGAACGGTGAAGCGCTCGACGGATCGGAACCGCTGCGACTGAGCGTCATTCTCGAAGGCGAAGGGGTCTTCGGCGACGAGGAACGCCCGGTCGCCTTCGACGTCGCGACGCAGCGGCTCAGGAAGGTGCGCTCCGGCGACGGTTCGGGCGACGACGCGAAGGACGACCGGCTGCGCCCCGGAGATGTCGCCGAGGACCGCATCGTCGTGCGCGCCCTCGCCTCGGACGGAAAGGGCCCCGAACTCGCACGCGCCGAGGTCGTCGTTCGCGTGCTGCTCCCCGGGGAGGACAACACGCGCGAGGTTCCCCTCTACCGGCATATCGAGACGCGCCGCGACGGGAGCATGAAGGAGCGCTACACGTACGTGAAGCGGTTCTCCGGAATGCCTCCGGAATGGAAGGCGGACGGCGCGGAGGTCTATCACGGCGATTACGAGGTCTTCTCCGGCGACGGCTCGACGCGCCTTGAGCTGCGGCCCTACCGTTTCGGCGTGCTGCACGGCAAACTTCGCTTCCACAACCCGAAGGGACAGCTCGTCCACGAGGTCCCCTACGAGAACGGTGTGACGCACGGCGACGACATCCGCTTCGATCCGGACAGCGCGGGACGCCTCGTGATGCGCTACGACAACGGATGGGCCGCCGAAAAAACCGCGACCGGAACGACCGGGCAGCCGTACGTTCATATCACGTACGAGAAGATGCAACTCCCCGACGGCGCTCTCGCGATGCGCGGCGAGGCGACGCGCTGGTGGGCGAACGGAAAGCTCCGCTGGCAGGGACGGTACGAGGGCGCGTGGCAGGACCTCAATTCCCTCGGCGGCGCGCGCGGCGAGGAGATCCGGGGCAAAACAGGCGCATGGACCGTCTGGCACGAGAACGGTCAGGTCGCCGAACGCGGCGACTACGCGAAGGGGTTCGAGGAGGGCGTTCACGTCTTCTATGACGATCGGGGCCGAATCGTATCGCGCGGCCCCTACGTCCGCGGGCTCGAACAGGGACGATGGGAGGGGTACGAGTACCGCGAGAAGGACACTGTCCGCCGTTGGACGGTCTTCGAAAACGGGCGGGCCGTCGATTCGGGAATCGAGGAATAGGGCGGACCGCTCCCGGCGAGGGACTGCTTTCGTCCCGAGGGACTGCGTTCTTCCCGAGGGGATACGCGGCTTCGAGAGAACGCGCCTTCGTTCCATGAACGCCCGGGACTTTTGGCCCCCACTGGCGGGGACGTTGAAGGTGCGCTATTATACAGACTATTAGACAGAGTTCTCCGGGAAGGAGAGGGTCCGCATGAAACTCCGGGCGCCGACTGTTCTGATGGTCGCTGTTCTGACGATCGCGTTGACAACGCTCACGATAGAGCCGCTCGCGATGATGCCGCTCGCGACGCTTTTCGATGTCGGAGCGGTCCGGTGCGCTCTTGCCGCCCGAATCCCGCCTCTTCCGTCCGATTCGTCGCTGCGGGCGGCCCTCGACGCCCTTCTCCGCGAGAAGGAACGTCGAACGCCTGTTCTGTCCCCGGACCGGGCCGCCGTTTCGCCCGAGACGATATCCGGCGCGGTTCTCACCCAAGCGTCCCTGTCCGCGAACGGAGGACGCGTCGCCACGGAGGACGGTTTTGCGCTCGATTTCGCCCCCGCTTCCGTGACGAAACCATCTCCCATACGGATTTCCCGTTCCGACGCACCGCCCCCTTCGGTCCTGGGAGGCGCGTCGACGCTCCTCGGAGCCTGGAAGGTGGACACGGCGAGCGCCGATGTCTTCGGGGCGCCCGTCGGCGTTTCGATGAAGCTTCCCGTCGTTCCTGGGCCGCTGTCGCCCGACATGA
>CALMZW010000424.1 GCA_937870605.1 uncultured Synergistaceae bacterium | reverse complement strand
CGCATCGGACACACGCCGTGCGGAATTTGCTTGACAATTTCGCAGTGAGTCGTAAAATCAGGACAGTTGTCCCATATTCGAAAGGAAGTGCCGCTCGGATGGATTCCATTCAACGGGTCACACTCCTGATGGACCTGCTGCTCGCGCATGAAGACGAACTCGGAATACGCGACATCGCAGGGATGGTCGACGTTCCCAAGAGCACCGTTCAGCGGATGCTCGCGTCGCTGGAAGCGGCCGGATGGGTGTCCGTCTCTCCCGAGACCCGGAAGTACCGGATCGGGCTTCGCTTTCTCGCCTACGCGAACGCGTGGCGGCTCCGTTTCGAACTGGTCCGGCAGACCAGGCACATCCTGGAAGACCTCTCGGCCCGGACGCAGGAAACCGTCCTTCTCCTCGTGCTCGACGGAGACTGCGGACGCTGCATCGACAAGGTGGAACCCGTCAAGACCTTCAAGCTCGTGGCGGAGGTCGGCAAAACCTTCCCGCTCCACGCCGGCGCATGCGGCAAGATCCTCCTCGCCTACAGCCCGGAAGCCGTGCGCGACCGGGTGTTTTCCCGACCGCTCGAACAGTTCACCCCGACGACGATCACCGACGCGGAGGCCCTTCGCGCCGATCTCAATCGCACCGTTGCGCGGGGCTACGCCAGAAGCGTCGAGGAACTCACGCCCGGCGCGGCCGAGGTGGCCGTTCCGATTCTGGACTGCGACGACAACCTCGTGGCCGGTCTGAGCGTCGCGGGGTCGAGCGCGGAGATCGAACATCGTTTCGACGACATGTTGCAGGCGCTTCGGGGCGCGGCGGAACGGATTCTTCCCTCCGGTTCGCCCGCAGACCCGGCGGCTGCGCAAGGAGGGACCGACGAGTGAACCTTCTCGAAGCCCGCGATATATCGGTCAGCTTCGGCGGACTCAAGGCGGTGGAGGGAGTGGACCTCTCCGTGAACGAGGGGGAAATCATGACCCTCATCGGACCCAACGGAGCTGGGAAGACCACCGCGTTCAACCTGATCACCGGATTCCTCGCCCCCGACAGGGGAACCGTCGCCTTCCGGGGGCGGGACATCACGGGCCTGCCGCCGCACGACATCGCGGCGCTGGGACTCGTTCGGACCTTCCAGAAGACCAATATCTTCGCGGAGACGACCGTGGAGCACAGCATCGCGATCGGATTCCACACGCGGCTGAAGGCCGGGCTCGGAAGCATCGTCTTCGGCGGGGCCGACGCGCGCGCCGAAGGCCGCGAGGTCCGGGAACGCGCCCGCGAGATCCTGGAATTCACGGGCCTTGCCCCGTGGGCGGCGCATCTCGGCAAGAACCTCCCCTACGGCAAGCAGCGCATGCTCTCCATCGCGCTCGCGCTCGCCGCGAACCCGGCGCTGCTGCTTCTCGACGAACCCGCGACGGGCCTGAACCCGGTCGAGACGAAGGAACTCATCGACATCATCTACCGAATCCGGGACGAGCGAAAGATCACGGTCTTCCTGATCGAACACAACATGAACCTCGTGATCTCAATATCGGACCGCATCGCGGTGCTGAACTACGGGCAGAAGATCGCCGAGGGGAGCCCGGCGCAGGTCTCCCGGGATCCGGCGGTCATCGAGGCCTATCTGGGACGGGGGTTCCGCCATGCTTCTTAGCGTGAAGGGACTGAGCGCCCATTACGGCCGCGTCCAGGCCCTCTCCTCGGTCGATCTCGACGCGCCGGAGGGGTCCATCGTCACCCTGATCGGCGCGAACGGCGCCGGGAAGAGCACCTTCATGATGGCCGTCTCGGGCGTTCTGCGCTCCATCTCCGGCGCGATCGAGTACGACGGGCGCCGGATCGACGGGCTTCCGTCCGACGAAATCGTGCGGCTCGGCCTGTCGCAATGCCCCGAAGGACGCCGCGTCTGGCCGAAGATGACCGTCCTCGAAAACCTCGAGATGGGAGCCTTCTCGGTCGGCGACGCGTCGCTCGTTCGCGAGCGGCTCGAGCGCGTCTACTCGCACTTCCCGATTCTGGAACAGCGCTCGGCGCAGCTTGCCGGAAGCCTCTCGGGCGGGGAGCAGCAGATGCTCGCGATCGGCCGCGCGCTCATGTCCGGTCCGCGGCTGCTCATGCTCGACGAGCCGTCGCTCGGACTCGCTCCGATCGTCGTCGAACACCTCGTCGAGATCATCCGCGAGATCCGGAATTCGGGAACGACCATCATTCTCGTGGAACAGAACGCCTTCATGGCGCTCGGGCTGGCGGACACCGCGTACGTCCTCGAAACGGGGCGCGTGGCGCTCTCCGGCAAGGCGTCGGAGCTTCTGAAAAACGACACGGTTCGAAAATCCTATCTGGGCGTATGACCCGGACAAATTCAACGGAGGTGACGGGGAAATGAGAGGAAAGGGCATTCTTCGGTCGGTTCTGTGCGTGGCGGCGATGTTGTCCCTCGGCTGTGCGGCGTGGGCCGCCCTGCCGGACGGGAACGTGCGCGTCGGCGTGGTCATGCCGACATCGGGAACGCTGGCGTATGACGGAGGGCTGACGCTCAACGGCGTCAAGATGGCGGTCGACGAGATCAACGCGGCAGGAGGCGTCAGCGGACACAAGGTCGAACTCTTCATCGAGGATTCGGCGGGCGTTCCGGCCACTGCGGTCGCGGCGATGGAAAAACTCGTCGGAATGCAGAAGGTCGTCGCCGTCATCGGCGACTTCGGAAGCTCCGGCACGCTTGCGATGATGGACGTCGCGAAACGCTCCCAGACGCCGCTCATCACCCCGATCTCCCTCGCGCCGAAGATTACGGAGCTTGGGAACATCTGGACGTTCCGCGGATGCGACAGTTCCGAGATGATCGCGAAATCCTTCACCAAGTGGGCCGTCGCCGAAAAGAAGCTGGACAAGTGGGCGTTCATCGGCGTGAACACGGACTACGGCCGGGGTTCCGTCGACGCGTTCAGCAAGAAGGTCAAGGACCTGGGCGGCGAAGTCGTCTACACCGAGTACTTCCAGCAGGGCGAAACCGACTATTATCCCATCATCACGAAGCTCAAGGCGTCTTCCGCGAACGCGCTCTGCATGCTCGGCGAGACCGTCGACCTGTCGCGCGTCGTGAGCCAGTTCCACGAGATGGGACTTCAGGAAAAGATCACGATCATGGATCCCACGAGCGGAACCTTCAACCCGAAGTTCCTGGAGCTGGCCAAGGCCAAGGCGAACGGAATCATCGGCGCGAGCCGCTTCGTCGCGTCCATCAAGACCCCGAAGGCGGAGAAGTTCGTCGCCGACTACCAGAAACGCTACAACATCCCGCCCGAGAAGTACGCGCAGGCCGGGTACGACGTGGCGCACATGGTCGCAATGGCGGTGAAGAACGCCGACTCGACCGACACGGCGAAGGTCCGCGAGGCGCTCGCGAAGATCGAATACGAAGGCCCGCAGGGCAAGGCGCATTTCGACGCGAAGAACCAGCTCCAGATCGGGGAATACATCATCGTCGTCAAGGACGGAAAGTTCGAAATCGTCGCCGGACCCATAATGGCGGAGTAATACAGTTCACTGGAGCCGTTTCCGCACACGCGCGGGAACGGCTCCGTCATACGGGGAGGGAATCGCCGGAATGCTCATGGTCTTCCTGCAACAGGCGCTGAACGGAATCATCCTGGGGTGCATCTACGCGCTCATCGCGCTCGGGCTGTCGCTCATCTTCGGGATCCTCGAAGTGGCCAACTTCGCGCACGGAGAGTTCTACATGCTCGGCGCCTTCATGGCGCTGTTTTCGATGTCCGGGCTCGGCGTCTCCTTCTTCCCGGCGCTCCTGATCGCGATGATCGGCATGGGAATCATCGGCGCGCTCATCGAACGGGCCGTCTTCCGCCCGATCGTCGGCAAGCCGCTGATCAACAGCATGCTCCTTTCGTTCGGCCTGTCCACGGCGCTCGCGAACCTCGCGCTGCTGCTGTTCGGCGCGGACCCGCAAAAGATCGAATCCGGCCTCGCCGACTACCACCTGCGGTTCTTCGGATTGCACCTCACGGCCGAACGCCTGATGGTGCTCGTCGTCAGCGTCGCGCTCGTCATTCTGCTGGCGTGGTTCATCCAGAGCACGCGGACGGGCAAAGCGATGCGCGCCGTCTCGCAGGACCGCGTCGCGGCGCAGCTTGCGGGCATCAACGTCTCCCGGATCTACACGATCACGTTCGCGATCAGCGGGGCGCTGGCCGCCGCCGCCGGAACGATGGTCGGCGCGATGTTCTTCGTCTCGCCCGAGATGGGGTTCTCGGTCGTCCTCAAGTGCTTCATCATCATCGCGCTCGGCGGCTTCGGAAAGATCCGGGGCGTCATCGTCGCGGCCGTCATGATCGGCCTCGCCGAAAGCCTCGGGGGCGGCTTCATCTCGTACGCCTACAAGGACGCATACCCCTTCCTGCTGCTGGTATTGCTCTTCATGCTCAAGCCGCAGGGGCTGACGGGAGGGAGCGGACGATGAACGGACGCATGAACTGGGCGAAATTGCCGGCCGCGCTTGCCGGAGCGGCGCTGCTCTGCGCCGTGCCGCGGTTCTTCTCGCTGGACTACTACCTTCACATGTTCGTCATGTCGGAAATCTACGCGGTCCTCGCCATGTCGCTGGCCCTGATCGTGGGCTTCTCCGGCCAGGTGTCCATGGGGCACGCGGCCTTCTACGGCGTCGGGGCGTACGCCTCCGCGCTGATCAGCCTGAAGTCCGGGCTGCCCTTCTGGGTCACGATCTGGTGCGCGGGGGCCGTCGCGGGGCTGCTGTCGTTCGTCATCGGGAAAATGGTCCTGCGCCTTCGCGGGCACTTCCTCGCGATCACGACCGCCTTCTTCGGCGTGCTCGTCACGCTCATCCTGAACAACTGGATCGACCTGACCAACGGCCCGATGGGCGTCCCAGGCATCCCGAGGCCGTCGCCGATCTCCCTTCCCGGATTGACGCTCTCCTTCGAGACGCGCGCGGACTACTACTACCTCGG
>CALMZW010000423.1 GCA_937870605.1 uncultured Synergistaceae bacterium | reverse complement strand
GGGACGCCCCCCGCGTCTTTGACATATAAAATATCATATGTTATCGTTCGATGCAAAGGCGGTGATGAATATGTCCTCATGGATCTCCTCGCGCGACGAATGGCTTCGCGAGGGCGAACGCAACGACGGGCTTTCTCCGCTCCGGGAATCCGGCGACGTTCCCGTGTACTTCCGCGGGGCGTATGCGGGAACGCTCTCCCATGACGACCGGGGCGTCTTCCGTTTCGCGCCGTCGGAAGCGGGGCGGGCGTCGACATTAGGATGCCTTCCCGGGCTTTCCGGAGAGAGCGACCGGCTCTTCGGCGTTTTCAAGTCGCTCCTGTCGGAGAGGCGGCGGTACGACCGCCTGATCAGCCTGGTCGGGCGGGCCGACCCGCTGTGTCTCCTCACGTCGATCCGCGATCACCCGGCGCTTTCGTTTGACGATGCGCTCGCGAATGAAGTTCCGGAACGCTTCCCGGAAGTTCCCTTCGGCGACGTCGTCGCCGGAACGCTGTCGATTCCTGAAGATGTCCTCCGGAGCGTCGCATCCAGGCGGGCCCGGGACGTTTCGCTCTTTTCCGGAACGCAGGACAAGATCGTCGTCGTTGCGGGGCCGGATGTCATCCGATTGCCGGAAGAGGGGGAGCGGGGGAACGCGATCCTCAAGACGGCCCCTTCGTGGTCGCGCCATGCGTCGCTTCCGGCATTTGTCGCGAACGAGCATCTGTTCTGTTCGCTCGCCGCCCGGATCGGCCTCGACTGCGCGAAGAGCGTTCTCGTCGATACCGGACTGCCGGACATCGGAGACGGGCTTTTGTCCCGAAGGTTCGACGTCGCCGGAGATGAACCGCAACTCTTTGTCGAAGCGCCCGTGATATGCGGGACCGGCCTAGGAAGCGACAGCGAGAAGTACGATTTCCGGGCGGAAGAACTCGTCACGACAATTCCTAAAGAAGATGCGGCTTCCCGGGGGAGTCTCGCGGAAGGGCTCTTCTTCTCGATGTGTATCGGAAACACGGACATGCACCTTCGGAACTTCTCGTTCGTCGTGTCCGGTTCCCCCGCCTGCGGAATGAAACTCCGCCCCGCGCCGTTGTACGACGTGTCGAACCTGGCGGTCTACAATCTGCCCTACTTCGCGCTCCTGTTCGATACGGACGAAGGGGCGCGCCGACTCGCCGTGCAAGAACCGGAAGACGTTGAAACGCTCTGCGCCTTCGTCCGGCGATACGTGAGCGCGGAACGGATGCTCGACCTCCTTGCGCGAATCGACGACGCGCTTCCGGCGATGCTCCCCGTATCGCGCATCGACGCGTCCCTCGCGTCGAAGATCCTCAGCGACGTGACGGAACGAACCGCCACGGCGCGCCGATGGCTCGAATAGTCCGACGCCCGGAGGACGCGGCGCGGTACACGCTGCGGCTGTACGACGAGCCCCTTCTCGAATTCGTCCTCTCCCCGGAAGACCCCGCGAGGAGGAGAAACGGATGCGCCGTGAGCGACGCGATCGTGCTGTCCGAAAAGACGCACCTGTTCCCGTACGGCCTGACGGCGTCTTGCGAGGGGATCGAATCGTGGCTGCGCGACCGGATCATTCCGGAAAACAGATACTACGCCGACGAGATCCTGGAGTCTCTCGGGCTTCGCCGGTCCGACATGAAGGGAATCCTCGACGCCTCGAAGGGCGTGTCGCTCAACGACAGCTACCGGGTGTCGCGGTCGGACGAAACGGGATCATTCGCCGAATGCAACGCGTATGAAAATCCGTTCGACGACGCCCTGGGCGCCGTCGCCCTCACGGGACGCGCCACGCCCTGCCGCCGCGCCTCCGTCACTCCGGAACTCACGACCGGAGGGATGCTTCCGAAGGCGTGGGGGATCGAAGGAACCGGCATTTACCTGTACAAGGGCGGAACTTCCGGCTTCGCCAACTCCGGGCTCGAACCGTACAGCGAGTATTTCGCCTCGCAGATAGCGCGGAAGATGGAGCTCGACGCCGTCGAATACGGCCTGACGTTCCGCGAAGGGCGCCTCGTGTCGCGGTGCGGACTCTTCACGGATATCGACACATCCTTCGTGTCCGCGGGCGTCGTCGTTCCGCAGGGCGGCATCCTCGCCTGCATCAGCTTTTTCGATAGTCTCGGAGCCCGCTTTTCGGAAGCGATCCGCAGCATGATCGTCTTCGACGCCCTTGTGTACCAGCAGGACCGGCACTTCGGCAACTTCGGCGTCCTCAGGGACAACCGCACCGGAAAAATCACCGCGCCGGCCCCCGTCTTCGATAACGGGGCGTCGCTCTTCTGCTACGCGATGGCCGACGAGATCGAAACCGGGGAAAAGCTCGAAAACTACGCGCAGACGCGCAGGCCGCCCTACAGGGAAACGTATTCCGAACTCTGCGCGATCTCTCTGAAGAAACTTCAGCGCAGGCAGGTGAAACGGCTCGTCGACTTCTCGTTTGAAAGGCATCCGGAATACGCCTTTCCCGAAGAGAGACTCCGGACGATCGAAAGGCATTTGCAGCGGCGCGTCGTGCGGTTTTTGAACAACGAATGGTGAACGGCGTCACCGCCCGGGAATTGTCTCCGGAGGCTTCCGCATCGACGATCCGGAAACCGGCGCGTCATTTCCACCCGTTCCGGCGGATCGTTTCGTCGGCCTTGCGTTCGATCTCTTCCGCGTCGGGGATATGAACTCTCATTTTTTCGGCGTGACGGCGAGCTTCTGCGTGGCCCAATCTCCCCGCGATGAAAAACCAGCTGTAGGCCTCCCGTTTATCCAGCGGCACGCCCGTCCCCTTCGCGTACATCATGGCGATGTTGTTCTGCGCCTCGGCGTCCCCCTGTTCGGCGGCTTTCAGAAACCACGAAGCGGCCCGGAATCTGTTTTGCATCATGACCGGGCCGTACAGGTAGAACCGGCCGAGTTGGTTCCGGGCGCCTGTGTGCCCCTGTTCGGCGGCCCTGCGCAAGCACTCTTCGGCCAGTATCACGTCCGGCAAAAGAATGCCCCGGCAGTCCGCGTACATCAGCCCGAGGTGGAACAAAGCTCGGGGATCCCCGTGTTCGGCGGCTCTGCGGAACCACTTCATCGCCTCCGCGTCGTCCTGCGGCGCGCCCAGGCCTTCCGAGTACGCCACGCCGAGGCGGACCTGCGCGTCGGGAAGCTCCTGTCGGGCGGCCCTGCGGAACCACTCAATGGCATCTGCGTCGCTTTTCGGTGCGCCCCGGCCGTTTGCGACCATCAGGCCGAGGCTGTACTGCGAAGCGGCATGCCCGCGTTCCGCGGCTTTGCGGTACCAAACGGCGGCCTTTGCGTCATCCTTCGGCAACCCCCAACCGCTCTCACGCATCAGTCCCAGAATGTATTG
>CALMZW010000422.1 GCA_937870605.1 uncultured Synergistaceae bacterium | reverse complement strand
AAGTGCGCCGTCTTGTCGATGTACTTGAGCACTTCGTACACGCGGAGGCCGTAGCTCGCCGAATGCTGCGCCTCGGCGCCGTCGATGGCCTTCTGCTGCACCGCGTTGTAGACGTCGTTCCACCCCATGGTGACGGGAGTGGCGCCGAGCGCGGCGACCGAACGCGACCAGGAGGGCGCGCCCGGGGTGCGGATCCGCACGCCTTTGAGATCCTCGGGGGTCTTCACGGGCTTGTTCGTGAGGAAGTGCCGCGCGCCGTCGAACCAGTTGAAGGAGAGCACGCGGATGCCGTTCTCGGAGGCCAGCTTCGCGACGCAGTTCTTCCAGAAATTCGTCTGCTGGACCTTCAGCAGTTCATCGTAGTTGTTCGTGAAATAGGCCATTCCGACGATGCCGATGTCGCGGACGTAGTTCGCCATGCGTCCGGCGTCGGTGACGACGGCCACGTTGACGCCCTGGATGGCCTGCTCGATGACGTCTTCGTCGCTGCCGAGCTGGGCGCTCGGGAACACCTTGACGGTCATCTTGCCGCCCGTGCGTTCCTCAACCCGCTTGGCGATCGCGTAGAACCCCTGGCAGAAGGGACTGGCGTCGGCCAGCTGGGTCGAGATCATGAGTCCATAGGTCTTTCCGTCACCCTCGACGAAATCGGCGGGCTTGCTCTGGGCGAACGCCCCTGCGCAGAAAGCCAGAATCAGTGCAACCGACAGCAATACAACAGAATGTCTCTTCATGTCCATTCCTCCCGAAGTTGATGTGTCATGATCCGTCGTTTCCCCATCGTCCGCGATCAATGCGATATCAGGTATTGAGCCGGACGCACGCATGAAATGACCGCCGCACGCAAACTGACCGGGTAGAGATCCGTTCGGAAGATACGAAGCCCTTTTCGCTCGACGATGCCGGAGATCGCCCCCCTCGCCTGTGGAACTCCGGAACGCGATGTTTCCGTCGCCCGGGGATCGGATTTCTCGCCGACAAATTGTATAGAGTTATTTGTACCATACTAGCATGCTAGTTCGGAAAACGTCAATAGACCTCCCTTCCGAAAGACGACGCGTCCGTCCGAAATGGGCGTTTTCCCTTCGGACGGACGCGTCGCATCGTGTCGCGGAAAAATGGAGCGAATCGCGCTCCTTCGCCGGGAAGGACCTACATCCCGGACCCGCCCCGCCTTTTCGCGTCCGCCCCGAGCGCGTCGGCCGCCACGATCGCCGAATAGACGATGTCGGGCGTCACGGGGAAGGGCTCGCTGTGGATGGTTTCCTCCGGCCCGGCGGTGACCTCGGCGACGCGGCGGATCTTTTCCTCCGTCGCATCGGTCACGCCGATGTCCGCGAGCGTCACGGGAAGACCGACATCGATGCAGAACCGGAGGATTTCGTCGACGAGCGCCGCGGGGCGGTTCTCCAGCACGAGCTGGACGATGACGCCGAAGGCGACCTTCTCGCCGTGATAGAAGCGGTGCGTCTCCCCGAGCGCCGTGACGCCGTCATGGAACGAGTGCGCGGCCGCCAGGCCGCCGCTCTCGAAGCCGATGCCCGACAGAAGCGTGTTCGCCTCGACGACGCGCTCGACCGCTTCGGTCGCGACGCCGCG
>CALMZW010000421.1 GCA_937870605.1 uncultured Synergistaceae bacterium | reverse complement strand
TCGATCAGTTCGCGGTCGTCGTCTTCAAACCCGAGCTTCTGCAGTCCGACCTTTGCGTTTCCCTGGTCGAGGATGCGAATGACCATCTTCTCGCCGTAGATCGACGGCAGCGACGAAACGCGCAGATCGATACGCCGGCTCATGGCGTTGACGACAATCCGTCCGTCCTGGGAACGGCGCTTTTCGGAAATATTCATTCCCGACATGATCTTGATCCGCGACGAAACCGCGGGGTGAAGCCCGAACGGGAAGTCGAACGCGTTGAAGAGCTGGCCGTCCACACGATACCTGACGTGCGAGACCTTTTCAAAGGGCTCGATGTGGATGTCCGAAGCGCCTTCACGGACGGCCTGTTCGATCACGCTGTTCACGAGCTGTATGACAGGGGCGTCGTCCGGAGCCGCTTCCGAGACGGAGCGTGCAAGGTCGAACTCGCGGGCGCGTTGTCCCCCCTCGACGATCTCGACCATCGCGTCTTTCACGGAGTCCTGTATCGTGTAGAGGCGCTCGATATTCCGGGATATGTCGGACGGCGTCGCAAGCGACGGGTGAATCTCCATTCCGGTGAGCATTCGAAGCTCGTCGAGCGACATGATATCGAGCGGATCTGCTGTCGCTATCCGAAGGCTTCCGTCCTCCTCGATACTGAGAGGGATGACCTGAAGCCGCTGCGCGACGTTCTGCGGAATCTTCCGGAGCGCATCGGGCAAGGGACGATACCGCGACAACGAAACGAGCGGGAACTTGAGTTGCAGGCTCAGCGTCTCCATGAGCTTGCTTTCGGTGATCCACCCCTTTGAAACGAGGAATGCGCCGAGTCGCTCCCCTGATTTTTTTTGTTCGGCCAGTGCGTTTCCAAGTTGTTCCTGCGTGATCGCTCCAGCTTCGAGCAGAAGATCGCCGAGTCGTTGTGTTTGAGCCATGATTGCGCCTCCAGAAAAGTGCGTTGTGTTTGCGTAAGTCATAATACAGAATCGCTGCGTGGAATACAACGAGAGGAACAGATCTGAGAATCTTCTTGACCTTCACGCGCCATGGTGCTATAAACGTCTCAATTTTTCGGAAGGAAGTCGGTTTTATGTCAACATTTCGTTTCGTGTTTCCCGGATCGTGCGGCAGCTCGTCATCTTCATCGTCGTCATGGATGAAGATATCGCCGCTTGTACCCGGCCCGGCATACAAACGGACGTAACATACCACAGAACGCAAGGGACTCAGAAAAGAACAAAAAAGAACCGGGCCGATGCGGACCCGGTTCTTTTTTTTGTTCGCCGAAGGGAGATGCTGTCATGTACAACGTACTTGTTACGGAGCACGTTCACGAAAGCGGAATGGAGTTGCTCACGCAGGCAAAGGACATCTCGACAACGATTCGCACCGGAATGAACCGATCGGAACTTCTTGACGCCGTCGCGGAAGCGGACGCTATGCTCACGCGCAGCGGCACGCCGCTCGACCGCGAAATTTTCGACCACGCCGCGCGTTTGCGCGTGGTCGCGCGAGCGGGAGTCGGTGTGGACAACATCGACATCTCCGAGGCGAGCCGTCGCGGCGTCGTAATCATCAACGCGCCGACAGGAAACACGCTCGCCGCCACGGAGCACACGATGGCCATGATGCTCGCTTCTGTCCGCAGTCTTCCCCACGCGCACGCATCGGTGCACAGCGGCGAGTGGCGCAGAAAGGACTTTATGGGAAATCAGCTTCACGGGAAGAAGCTGCTTATCATCGGACTCGGACGCATCGGATCCCAGATTGCGCTGCGCGCCCGCGCCTTCGGAATGGATGTCTTCGGCTACGACCCCTATGTCGCTTCTTCGCATATCGGGAATCTCGGCGTCACGCTTCTGGACGATCTCGACGGAGCGCTCGCGATCGCCGATGTCGTGACGCTCCACGTTCCCCTGACGAGCGAGACGCGCGGAATGCTCGGCGCCAGAGAGGTGAAATCCATGAAACAGGGCGCGTATCTCGTCAACTGCGCGCGCGGCAATCTCGCGGACGAACGCGCCGTTGCGGATGCGTTGCGCGAGGGGCGCATCCGCGGCGCCGCATTCGATGTGTTCGGCGAGGAACCCATTCGGCCGGATCACCCGTTGCTCGCCGACGATATCCGGAACCAGGTCGTCATGACGCCGCACATCGGAGCGAACACGCATGAGGCGCAGTCGGCCGTCGCGCGGATCGCCGTCTCGAACATGCTTGCGGCCCTCCGTGGTGAATCGTACGAGCACGCGGTGAACCAACCCTTCATGGCGAGCCTTCTTCCCGAACACCGCCGCCAGTACCTCTCGATTGCGCGACGCATGGGCATCATCGCAGCACGGCTGCTTTCCGGCGCGCCGAAGGACATCCGGATCGTCCTCAGGGGACCGCTGTTTTCGTCCGAAACCGAGAACATCCACTTCGAGCTTCCCTACCGCTACACGCCGTATACCGTGAGTTTGCTCAAAGGCTTTCTTGAAGTGCATCTCGGCCCCGAGGTGAATTATATGTCCGCCGCGCTTCTCGCCCAGGACAGATCCCTCTCCGTCGAGGAGAGCCGCGGCGACGCACGCACATACAACAATATCCTCGAAGTGACCGTCCGGAGCGAAAAGGACTCCGTTTCTCTTTCGGGAACCGTGACCGAGGAAAACAAACTCCGGATCGTCTCCGTAAACGGCTACTGGATCGACTTCGTTCCCGAAGGAACGTTGCTGCTTTTCAGCAACCATGATCGTCCCGGGGTTATCGGACGCATCGGGACGCTTCTGGGGGACTCCGGCGTCAATATCGCCAATTTCGCACTGGGA
Source organism: uncultured Synergistaceae bacterium (assembly GCA_937870605.1). Classification (GTDB taxonomy): domain Bacteria; phylum Synergistota; class Synergistia; order Synergistales; family Aminobacteriaceae; genus CALFXN01. The sequence goes on along the minus strand of CALMZW010000421.1, from coordinate 817 downwards.
CGCAGAAACGGAAGCGGACTTGCGCTCGGAGTGTTGCAGCTCGATTCGGCGGTTCCGGCCGAACTCATCGAATGTCTCGAACGCGACCGCGATTTCATTTGGGCTTCGGCGGTTACGCTGCCTGAGAATATGTGATCATGCGCTTGCTCTTTCTCGTCCGGCACGGGCAGACCAATTGGAACATCGAAGGACGTTTCCAGGGACGTCGGGACATACCGCTGAACAGCCGCGGCGTTCTTCAAGCCGAAGCAGCGGCCGGCGCGCTGCGGCGGCTTCGCTTCGGATCGATCTGGAGCAGTCCGCTTTCCAGGGCTCTTCAAACGGCGCAACGCATCGCCGCGCCGCATGAACTCGACGTTTCAATTCAGACCGACCTTACGGAGATTAGTCACGGCGAATGGGAAGGGTTGCAAAATACGGTCGTCGCGGACAGGTGGCCCGAACTCCTCGACGAGTGGCATGCGTCACCGGAAACGGTCACTATGCCTGCCGGAGAAAGCCTGAACGATGTGAGCGTTCGTTCGGTGCGCGCGTTGCGCCACATACGTACCGCTTCGTCGGAAGGAAATATCCTTGTCGTAGCGCACGACGCCGTGTTGAAGGTTCTGATCTGTCACTTGCTGGACGCGCCGCTTTCGTCATTCTGGCGTTTCCGTCTCGAAAACGGAAGCATCACGGTATTTGACGTACAAAAAGATATTCCATGTCTTTGTGTTTGCGGGGATACGTGCCATCTGGGGTGTGCATTCGATCGCACGATTCAGGAAGGGTTATAGCGAAAAAGAAAGGTGACAGGCGGCGACCTACTCTCCCACGG
>CALMZW010000420.1 GCA_937870605.1 uncultured Synergistaceae bacterium | reverse complement strand
CGGATCTCCCATAGTGACTGCAATCAATGGTTTTGTCATGATTCTCTCCTCTTCTCTCTGAAAATCCACTCCGCCGCCCGCTCCAATGCGTCCTCGCGACCGATGAGTCCTCCCTTGGTGACGACGAGGAGACCGGCGCACGGTTCGTTTACGACGCGACCTCCCATCATCAGGGGCTGAATCTCCGCTTCGGGTGACAGGATCGAAATTCCCATCCGGCGTGCAAAGTGAATCGCCGTATCCCCTCCGGATAGAATAACACCGCATACGCGCGGAGAGAGCGTCTTCATGAAATAAGATCCTGCTTCGGCCAGTCCGGCTGCGACGATTTCCTCCGAACCCCGTTCCAGCGTCTCTCCCGGACGGAGGACAAGAACGCCTCCGGAAAAATCGGCGGGAATATCCCATGTGATTTTTTGCGTTGCGGCGAGCAGAAGCCGGTCGGTCCGCAGCGTCATCACGCGTGTGTTTGCGTTCTTCGCAAGTGATGCAAGCTGGCGTTCCGTCAGTTCCGACGTGCTGCCTATGACGGCAAGTATGGTTGGATTCGATTCCGTCGATAACAGGCGTGCGGCGTACGCTGACGTGAACGGGCCAGGGTCGACCGCGAGGATGCGAAGCCCCGATTTCGCCGCCCCGAATGCGAGAACGTCGATATCATCATCCGTCAGTGCGTCCGCCACGATCACGCGGGAGCGGGTAGAAGCCGTCATGAGCGCGTCCGCGACGGCATCAGCTCCCTGCGAGACAATGTCGATCGGAATGCGTTCGGTTTCCGGCCCGAAGCACCCTGGCGCATAGCTCGAACGAACGGGCCAGAGCGGGTCACGCGCCAGTTCCGTCTTTTCGAGAAGCCGGCCGTTCAGAAGATGGTATCCGCCGATGGTCGTCCGTCCCGAAGCGGGGTACGCCGGAACAACGAGTGCGATGCTCTCCGGAAGATGCCGCAGAAGAATATCCGTCTCCGTTTTCAGATGCCCGCGCAGGGTCGTATCGATTCTTTTCGCATACGCCGGCTGCGAACCGTATGTCGCCAAAACAGAAACGATGGTTTGCGCCGCGTCGTCTTGCTCCATCCTTCGCGTGTCCCCGTTGATGGTCAGGACATCCGCGTTTCCCGAAGACGCGATAGAAGGATTCCAGTCCACGATCTGCTCCACGCGGAACCCTTTGTTCCGCAGAAGGATCGCCTGGACGGAGGATCCCGTGAGATCGTCGCAGATGCAGATCAGACGGTACATCACTTCACCAGTTTCAGAATCCCCATCGAAAGGAAGGGAAAGTTGCTGATCAATAGGATGTCCACAATCTCGACGATCAGGAAGAGCAGAATGTTCCTGGTGATCTTCTCGATGGTCACATTGTGGTCCTTCACGAGCGAGACGGCGACGAAGAGATTGAC
>CALMZW010000419.1 GCA_937870605.1 uncultured Synergistaceae bacterium | reverse complement strand
TGTCCGCAGAGCCCGAAGATCTTTTCGACGCCCCGGGCTTCCAGAAACCTGACGAGCTGGAATGCGACAAGGTCTTTTTTCATGAACACACCTCCGTTTTTGTCTGGGTCCGTATCCTTCGGGGATTAAGCCCCGAAGCGTTCACTTCGGAACGGGATAGACGACTGCAAGGCACCGGCGAAGGTCCGAAACGGGGATCTGTCCCGGCGCCGACGCATTGCTGCCGACAGCGAACGTCAGGTCCGACCCGAAAAGCCCTCCCGTAATCCGGCTCACGGCGCCCAGTTCGCCCATGGACATCGTGATCAGCGGAACATCGGGATGTTCCCGGCGGATCAAGAGAGTCGCCGAGAGGAGATTGAGGACGTCTTCCTCGGAACGGGGCATGGCGGCGAGTTTCGCAACGTCGGCCCCGGCGCGTATCTGCGCCGCGAGGGTGGAAAAGAGGACTTCCTTTGTCGGGGTTTTTGCGAAGTCGTGTGCGGAAACGATGAGAGATGTTCCGGTGTCTTTCAGCGAATCGCGGATCTCGCGAATTTTCCGGTCGCCGTAGACAAGCTCGACGTCGATAAAATCCACGAGCCCTGCCGTGACCGCCCGCTCGTAGACGGCGAACTTCGATTCGTCGGACACCTTCCGGAATCCTCCCTCCCAATCCCCCCTGCACGTCAGGATAACGGGAATGTCGCCGACCGTCCTGCGGACGTTTTCGATCATCGATACGGCTTCGGGCACTTCTTCGACGAAGTCCCACGCGTCGATGCGGAGCTCGATAGCATCCGGAGCGATCGCTGGAACATTGCGGGCCTCTCCGAGGATGACATCCGCGCTCTTGCCGACGAGAGGGATGCACACAAGGGGAAGCGGGCCTCCAAGGAGCTGTTGTCGCGCGCGGATCGGTTTTTTTGGCTGTGGTCTCATTGCTTCGATTCCCCCCAGATAAAATTCCGCTAAGCGGAAACAATATCCGTTCCAAAGAATTGATTCCACAATAGTAAGAAGTTTTGTCTTTGTCAATATGCCGGAGAGCAACAATTTTATCCGCCTTGCGGAAAGAACGCGCTATTGGAGCAGCGCCGGAATGATTCCCAAACGTCAGCTTTCTCCCCGGCGTGTGCGCATTGTCGCTTCCTCCGGAACGTCGGATGCTCGTTCTGATTCCGCGCGGCCTCCCGGGAAAACATCGTTATGCCGCAGAGCGGCAATGATTGCCATTTGACAGAAATATGCTTTGTCGGTATTGTGTGCGAAAAATCGACGGGGCGTCCCCCCGCCTGTTGGGAGGAATGCACATGACCATGCAATGGCCGGAGAAAATCGTCTTTTGCGAAGTCGGTCCCCGGGACGGGCTTCAGAACGAAGCGACTCTGCTCTCGGTGGAACAGAAGGTTGCTCTGATCGAAGGCGTCGTCGACGCGGGGGTGCGGATCGTCGAAATCGGTTCGTACGTCCACCCGAAAGCGGTCCCGCAGATGGCGGATACGGACGAGGTGGCCCGGAGATTCCGCCGCACGGCGGGAGTGGAGTACCGGGCGCTGGTGGCGAACCTGAAGGGTGTCGAGCGGGCCCTCGCGTCGGGGATAACGAAGGTCAAGCTGACGGTTTCCGCGAGCGAGTCACATGCGAAGGCCAACCTGAACAAGACTCCGCTGGAACTCATCGAGGGCTTCAAAGACTGCGTCGCGTTCGCGCACGCAAACGGGGCGGAGGTCTCCGGGGCCATTTCGACGGCGTTCGGCTGTCCTTTCGAGGGAAAGATCGCGACACGACAGGTCGCCGATATCGCCGCGCGGATGCGCGATCTGGGACTGACGGAGCTTTCTCTTTCGGACACGACCGGCATGGCGAACCCGCGGCAGGTCTACGATCTTTCGGTGAATATGCGTGAAGCCTTCCCGGACGTCCGCTGGTTCCTGCACTTTCATAACACCAGGGGGATGGCGCTCGCGAATATGGTCGCCGGGATGCAGGCCGGGATCATCCGGTACGATGCGGCCCTCGCGGGGCTCGGCGGATGTCCGTTCGCTCCGGGCGCGTCGGGGAACATCGCGTCAGAGGACGTCATCCACATGCTTCACGAGATGGGCGTCGAAACGGGAGTCGATCTCGACAAGATGATCGCCCTGGCGCCGCGCCTTCGGGAATGGGTCGGCCACGACACGGAGAGTTCCATC
>CALMZW010000418.1 GCA_937870605.1 uncultured Synergistaceae bacterium | reverse complement strand
CCCCAGACTTTCACGTTGAAAAGAAATCCGGGCGGGGTGCGGGCAATCCAGCGAAAGACGCGGGCCTGGTCCGGAAACGCGTAAAACGTGCTGTCAACCTCGACGGTCGAGAAAACGCCGGAATAATACCGCAGCAGGGCGGCGGGAGACCTGGCTTCCTTCGGATACCAGCCGCTCTGCAACAGCGTGCGATCCGCCCACGAACACGTTCCGACCCGTATGGCCGCCATGATTGGGTTCAGACCAGGGACGGAAGAATCCCCTCGAGAAAACGACTGACCGACTCGATCCATCGGCTGAAGGAAACCGCGGAAAAAAGGTTGGCGATCGTATCGTATTCGTCCCGGGCTCCGCCGAAGGCGTCGGAATCACACGCTTTTCCGTATGCATCCATGGGCATTTCGAGAACGATATCCCCCTCATGGCGGTCGGTAAGGCCTTCCGGCGCCGCAACGATCGCAAACATCCCGCTTTCCGCGTTCTCGCAAAGCGTCACCTTATATTCGACGGGACCGATCGCTCCCGCGGGGAAGGGAATTCGCCGCCGCCGGGCGTACCCGCGTTCTTTGAGCGCGTCGTAGCCGTCACGAAGAAACGATGAGGAAACGCCGCCCAGAAGCGGCAGATGTCGCATGTAGACGACAACGCTACGTATCATCCGCTCGACTTGCGCCTGCTCCGTCGCAAGGGCGAAGTCCCTCCCGCTGATTTGTCCGTCCCGAACGAGGTCCCAAAGGGTCGAAGCCGTCTCCGACATGTCCTCGAAATTCACCGAAAAGCCGCACAGGAGCGCGCCCGAGGTCAGAAGAAGCGGACGGTACCACCGGTTGGGATTCGCTACGACCAGTCGGCGCGTCACGCCCGTCGCCTTCAGCTGGGCTGCTCCCTTTCCGTCCGTTATCGGGAGTTCGGGGGGAGTCGGCAAGGCGTCGCGTTCGTCTTCCGTCAGAGGAAAACAGGGACGGAAACACCCATTGTCTCTCGATTTCGTGAGATCGGCGATCCAGAGCGCCCCCCGCTTTGTTTCCGGCAGAAGCGACAACTCTCCGGGATCGAGAATGGCTTTCGGGGTATGAACGGTATCCGAGACGAGCATGGTCGTCCGCCACAGCAACGCTTTGAAGACGGGACGCGACGTGAACGCCTTCATGAGCGTGCGAACCGTCGGCGTCAGATCCGAAACCGGAAGGACGACGGTCTTTCGATCCTCGCCCTTCATCGTCAGTTTCCGGCTTTCCTTCTCGAGCCAGGAAACGGGGCTCATGCGCTTCGAGCCGCTGATCCGATTCTTTATCACCAGCCTCGGCAGCGCCTTGTTGCACCAGAGACCAAGCTCCAGAATATCGCAGACGTTCTCGGAGGCGACGGTGCTTCCCTTCGTGTCATCCACGGCTTTCCCTCCCGCTGACATTTTTTCCGGATTTTATTATACTCGCTCGAACGGATGAAACGCCTGCGCGTTCCGGAGAGTGTTTCTCCCGGAATACCCGCGCTTCTTCTCCAATTCTCCGGAGCTGCGCCTCTCGGGACGAAGAGCCGCGGAAATACGGCGCCGGGTTGAAAAAGAACACGGAATCGCGGCAAAGATTCATAAAACAGCTGTTGCATCCTGCGCACCGGAGAGATATGATGCATTGTCTTTGATTCTAGGAAACGGGGAGTTTGAGAAATCATGCAGGACACAAGCAGGATTCGCAATATCGCCATTATCGCGCACATCGATCACGGCAAGACGACGCTCATCGATTCGGTCTTCCGGTCGGCTCAGGTTTTCCGATCGAACGCACGCGTCGAAGAGCGGGTCATGGATAACAACGAGATCGAACGGGAGCGCGGCATCACCATTCGCGCCAAACACTGCACCGTTACGTGGGGCGACTACCATATCAACATTATCGATACGCCCGGACATGCAGACTTCTCCGGAGAAGTCGAGCGCGTTCTCGCGACGGTGGATTCGGTGCTGCTTCTTGTCGACGCAAACGAGGGACCGATGCCCCAGACCCGATACGTTCTGATGCACGCCCTTCGCATGGGACTGAAGCCGATCGTTTTCGTGAACAAAGTCGACCGGCCGACGGCCGATCCGGTCGGCGCCCTGGAAAAGACGTTCGATCTGTTCATCGAACTCGGAGCGACGGACGAACAGACCGATTTTCCCGTTCTGTACGGCTCCGGACTTGACGGATGGTCCGTCCGCGATCTGGAGAAGGACGACCGCAACAGCGGAATGAAGTCGCTCTTCGAAACGATCATCGAATACGTCCCGGCTCCGGATGTTTCCCTCGAAGCCCCCTTCCTGATGCAGGTCAGCACGATCGCATGGAGTGACTATACCGGACGCATCGGCTGCGGCAAGATTCTGAACGGCATGATTCACAAGGGAGAGACGTTTGTCCGGACATCCACCCAGTGGACCAACAAGGATCGTTCCCTGGGCGCTTTCGAGGTGACAGGCTCGGAAGAAGCGAAGGCGACCCAGATTTGGGTCACCCGGGGACTCGACCGGGTTGAGGTCGAAGAGGCGTTCGCGGGCGACATCATCTGGATTTCCGGTCCGAAAGATATCAGCATCGGGGACACATTTGCGGCGGCGGAGCAGGAGACCATTCTCGCGCCGCTTGACATCGAAGAACCCACGGTTTCGATGTTCTTCCTCGTCAATACCGGGCCCTTCGCGGGGCAGGAGGGGCAGGCGGCTACGCTCCGGCAGATCAAGGCGCGGCTGGAACGCGAAGCGCAGGCCAATGTCGCGCTGCGCGTCGAGGATCTCGGGCGCCCTGACGGAATCAAGGTTTCCGGCCGCGGGGAACTCCACCTGGCCATCCTCATCGAAGAGATGCGGCGGGAAGGGCTGGAATTTTGCGTTTCGAAACCCGAAGTCATCACCGAGGAGCGGAACGGCCAGACGTACGAACCCTTTGAACAGCTTATTCTCGACATCCCCGAAGACTGCCAGGGAATCATTTTCGAGAAGCTTTCCCGCAGGAAGGCCCGGATACGGACCATGACGAACCTTCAGACGGGATTGATACGGCTTGAATTCGAAATACCGACACGTGGTCTGATCGGCTACAGGGGGGATTTCCTGACGGATACGCGCGGACTGGGAATCATGTCTTCCTGCCTGACGGGCTACGCGCCCTGGGCGGGAGAGATTACCGGGCGGGGACGCGGCGCGATGGTGAGCATGGAAACCGGGGACGCCACGAGCTACCAGCTTGAGAATCTGCAGGAACGAGGGACGCTTTTCCTCTCTTCGACCGATCCCGTCTATAACGGGATGATTGTCGGAGAACACTGTCGTCCGGGCGACCTGCCATGCAACCCCACGAAAAAGAAGCACGTCACGAACCACCGCTCCTCCACCAAGGATATGGCGGTCAAGCTCGACGTGCCTCTGAAGATGACCCTTGAACGCGCGCTAGAGTGGATCGAGGACGACGAACTCGTCGAGGTGACTCCCAGATCGATTCGTCTGCGAAAGGCTATTCTCGACTATGAGGAACGCAGAAAGTCTTCCAGAAAAACGGCCTAGAGCCTAGACCGTCAATTCGTCGCGGAGCGGAATAACCAGGGAAACGATGGAGCCCTTCCCCGGGGTGCTGGCGATCGAGAGCTTGCCTCCCGCTATCCGGGCCCGCTCCTCCATGGTTCGCAGCCCGTAGGATTCTTTGGCTTCGGCTTCCCGTCGCGCCTTCTCCACATCGAACCCAAGGCCGTCATCCGATATTCTGGCCCGGAGAGCTTCCACCCCGACCGAAAGGACAAGGCGGATCTCCCGGGCCTTTCCGTTTTTGACGGCGTTCATGACCGCCTGGTGCAGAATCCGGAAAACATTCACGCGCAGAAGCTCCGAAAGCGTATTTTCCTTTCCCTCGACGGAAACGCGCAAAACGGTTCCGTTCATCTGTTCGATCTGCGACGCGAGACGCGTCAGCGCTCCGTGGAAGCCGTCGCGAAGCCCCGAAGGATTCAGCCGGAAAAGGAAGGAACGGACGTCTCCCTCCGTTTCGCGAAGCTCTTCCTTGAGCTGGTCCAGCTCCTTGCAGAGATTGGGGTTGTTTGCGACGTCCGCATGCTCGCGCGCGAGATCCGTCACGAGACACGAAGCGGCGATACGCTGGGCCAGGCCATCGTGCAGATCCCTGGCGAGGGACAGGCTTTCCTGTTCCGCGATGCGCAGGGCGGCCGTCATCATCGCCTGTCCGGAGAGATCCCCCATGAACTGTTCGATGCTGGAACTCATCAGGTTCAATGCGAGACGGAAACGGTTCGCCATTTCCTCGCTCATGGCGATGAGCTTCTCAATCCGTCTTTCATCGCGCGCAAGATCGTCGCGGAGGCGGGAGAGCATCCGCTCGCGCTCCTCGAACGTTCCGCGGACCTTCATGAGATGCGCGGCCTTTTCGTACGCTTCCTTTTCCATCGCTTCGTTCCCGGTTCTCGTCGCATCGAGAAGCATCTGTCGCGATCTTCGGTACTCGTGTTCGGCCCGATCCACGGCCAGGATCACATCCTGAAGCTCCTGCTGGATCTCCTCGTGCCTCGAACGGACCTCGAAGAGGCGCGTCATCTCTTCTTCGCGCAGTTGACCGACGCTGTCTATGCTCGACTGGAGGGAAGAACTCACCTCCTGCTGTATTCGAAGAATCTTCTCCGTCACATCATCCATGGCCATATCGCTCTCCGCCCTCAACATTCCGCAATTTTCCGGCGCTTCCTCTGCTCTTTTTCCTCATACATCCGTTCGTCCGCAATCCGAAGGGCTTCCTGGACGGTCGCAGCCTCGTCGGGCATGACCGCGACGCCGAAATCCGCCTGCAGGGAAAGGCCCGCCATCTCCATCGGATGAATCTTTTCGAGCGAGCGACGCATGCGTTCGACAAAACCGGCCGCTTCCCCCGCTCGAGCCCCCGGAAGGATAACGAGAAACTCGTCGCCGCCGTAGCGTCCGACGATGTCCGATGTTCGGGCCGTCGCCCGCAGACATTCGGAAAAGCGTCGGATGACTGCGTCTCCGACAAGATGTCCCATACGATCGTTGACGCTCTTCAAATCCGCCATGTCGATCATGACGACGGCGGAATGTCCGCCTTTGCGTTCCACGAGCGCCTGTTGCTGCTCCAGAACGCCGAAGAGGTACCGGCGGTTCCACAGACGGGTCAGCTCATCCTCGAGAGCCATCCGCTCATTCCCCCGGATCAGCTCATGCAGGGCCATAAGCACGCCGAGATGCCCCGACAGAATAGTGAAAAAGTCGACGTCTCCCGTGGAAAAACGCCGGGACGATTCGACCGAAAGGACGCCGAAGCACCTGTCATTGAACCGGATCGGCGCGTCCAGTTGCGAAACGGCGTGAAACCGTGAATCCAGTCGCGAATACAGCGGATGTGATTCGACGTCATCGGAAACCGTAACCGTCGCGCTCCGCCCGCGAAGCGACACCAGACCTCCTCCGGCGGCGCGAAGCTGTTCCGTGAGCCGCCGGAGGCTCTCGTCATCATGGAGATTCGACGCGACGGCCGTAAGTGCGGAATCCTCGATGAGAAAGGCTGTAATTTCCTCATATCCGAACGTTTTCGCAAGAAGAATCGTGAGCGATTTCAGGAACGATCGTTCGTCGTCGCGTTCCATGGAGATGCGTCGCATGATCTCGTGAAGCGCCTTGAGCCGGGACACTTCTTCGTTGAGATCGTGAAGGACATCCTTGCTCTCGAGCTCCAGCGCCAGATGCGCCACGATAATCGAAAGAAGCTCTTCGTCCTGGGAGGATATTCCGTTTTCCCTGTCGCTGTCCACCGCCAGAACTCCCCACATCGTCGTCTGGGACCGGATCGGGAGAATCAGTTCGGAACGAACGGCGGGATCGTGACAGACGAAATACGGATCCAGAGAGACATCGGCAAGGCGATAGGGAATTCCCGTCGCGATGACGCGCCCGGTCGTCCCCTTTCCGTCCCGGATGATCGAGCGGAGCGTCTCCTCAGGCAGTCTCACGCCGTTCGAGGCGCGCGTCTCAATGGCTCCGTCACGCGTCAGCCTGGCGTGGACATATATATTCCGGTACGGGAAACGCTCGGCCAACGTATTGACGAGACTCCGGAACATCTCCTCCGAATCGTGCGTTGTCGAAAGCGTCGCAACGACATTGAAAAGGTCGCGAAGACGCCGATTCAGCGTTTCGACTTCCCGCTTCTGCCGGCGCACGGCATCGAGAGACTCGTGAAGCGCCGTCTGTGTCTCCGAAAGCTCCCTGTTCGTTCTTTCCAGACTCTCGATATTTCGCACGAGAGCGTGCGCCGCCTCGATGTGCGAAAAGACCTCCCCGAGTATCGCCGCGAGAAAGCTCAAGGTTCGGACGTCCTCCTGCCCGAAACGCGCGAGCGTCGTCGATTCGACATTGAGCACCCCGAACCGGAATTCCTTCCAGATAATGGGAACGGATATCTCCGACCGGGCGTCGGGAATTCCCTCCACGTAGCCGGGGTCCGCAAGCACATTATCCACAACCTGGGGCGTCCCGGTCCGGTATGCCCTCCAGGAAACGCTGTTCCCCGCAGAAAACTCGCCCCCGGCGAGAGAAACATATCCCGTTGAAGAGACGTTGCGGAAGACTCTTCTTTCCGCATCGTATAACGCGACTGCGGGATACGCGTCGGGAAGGTATTCCCGGATGAGCTTTACCGCAGGGACAGAGGCTTCCTCGAACGTATCCGCCGCCCCGACCCGGTTGATATATTCGAGGAACGTCGCCATTTCCCGGACTGCGGCCTTCTTGAGGTATTCCATCACGATATAGAGGCAGAGGATCAGCGCGTACTGCGGGACGGCATATCGAACATCCACATCGGCCACGGCCAGGAGCGACGGAACAACGACTGACGCCGCCAGGAGGACGATCCCCATGGCGCGCTTCGAGAAATAGAACGCGGAGAGCGTAAAGACTCCAATCAGAATGGCCGGAAAAAAGAATGCGAAAAACATCGGCCCGCATTCGAGACCACAGCCGATCATGGTACAAACCACAAGCGCTGTCGCGCACCACCAGTCTCTCACCAGGCACACCTCCGAGGAGAGTTCCGGAATGCATTGTATCACTTGCTCTTCTTCGCCGCTTGTCGCATCCCGCGTATTCTTTACTCTTCGCCCCGGGTGTCCTACACTACTTTCCGTATATGCTGCTCCATGTCCGTACATCCCGCTAGGAGGATGATTCATGCTGTACGCACTCATGCTCGGTTGGGCTCTACTCTACGCAGATCGAACGTCCATGTACCCGCTGCTTTCCGTCATCGGCCCGCAGCTCGGGATATCGTCCACACTCGCAGGCTCCATAACGAGCGCATATTTTCTCATGTACGTTCTCATGCAGATTCCGAGCGGACTTGCAGGCGACCGGTGGGGACTCAAGCGCGTCCTGATCGTCATGTTCGGGATCGCGGGAATAGGCATAGCGGGCATAGGCCTTTTCGGAACGAGCTATCTCTCACTGCTTCTCCTCTCCGCATTGCACGGGCTCGGCGCGGGCGCCTACTATCCCGCATGCTACGGCACGATGCTTTCGGTCGTCCCTCCTGAAAAGCGCGGGTACAGCTCCGGACTGATCGGAATCGGCATGGCTTTCGGAATCCTCGGAGGAATGGCGGTCAGCGGTCCGGTGTTCGAATGGTCCGGTTCCTTTCGGGCGCCTTTCCTGATTCTCGGGATTCCCACGTTGCTGATGCTCTTCGTCTTCCGGAAATACATCCCCGAAACCAAAAGCGGCGCGCAGCCGTCGTTGTCCGAATACGCCCGTCTCCTGAAGGATCCGGACATATGGAAGATCAATCTGGCGACCTTCGCCTCCCTGTACGGCTTCTGGGTCGCGGTTACGTGGGGACCCACCTTCCTGAAAGCCGAACGTGGGTTCAGTCTGTCGCAGGCGGGACTCTACACGGGGCTTGTCGCACTCTCCGCCATCCCTGCAGGAATCGGATGGGGCCGCCTATCCGACCGCATCGGAAGAAAGAAGGTCGCCGTTATCGTCCTCCCCGCGAGCGCTTTCGCGCTGTATCTGATTACGCTTGTCACCTCGTCCCCCGCGATTATCGCGGCGTTCCTGCTCTTCGGCATGTTCGCGAATTCCGCGTTCGTCCCCACGATGGTCTCCTGGATCGGCGACATCGTCAGCACGCGATACCCGCGTTCGATGGGAGCGGCCATCGGCTTTTTCAACGCCTTCGTCATGTCCTCCGCGATCGTCGCCCCGCTCGTTTCCGGATTGCTTCGCGATGTCACGTCGTCTTTGATCCCCGCGATCCATACCGGATGCGGTATTATGGCGCTCGGGACAATCCTGCTGATATTGACGCCGGGTGACAGAAAGGATGATAGGGCATGAATACGGTCAGCGTTTTCGGAGCCGGAAGCTGGGGAACGGCGCTCGCGGATCTCCTTGCGAGAAACGGCCATGACGTGGTGCTGTGGTGTCGCCGGTCGGAACAGGCGCATGCGATAACCGCCACCGGCATCAACCCCAGCTATCTCTCCTCCGCCAGGATCCATCCGGGAGTCGCCCCGTCGTCCGATATCCGGGATGCGGCCGAGCACTCGGATCGCTGGGTCCTGGCCGTTCCGACCCAAGCCGTTCGCGGACTGCTTTCGAATCTCGTTCCCGTTCGCGCGACGGCTGCAATCTGTAACGTCGCGAAGGGGTTCGAGATAGGCTCGATGCTTCGAATCAGCGAGATCGTCCGTCAGATTCTTCCGGATGCATCCTTTACGGTCCTCTCGGGGCCCAGCTTCGCGGAGGAGGTCATTGCGGGGTTGCCCACGGCGGTCGTCGCAGCGTCGACGGATCCGGGAGCGGCAACGCGGTGGCAGCGTCGGTTTTCCACGCTTCACTTTCGGGTCTACTCGGGAAACGACGTGATCGGAGTCGAGGTCGGCGGAGCCGTGAAGAACGTCGTCGCCATAGCCGTCGGAGCCGCCCGCGGACTCCGCCTCGGGGACAACGCCGTCGCCGCCCTGATCACGCGCGGCCTCTCGGAGATCTCGAGGCTTGGCGCCGCAATGGGCGTTCAGCCCCAAACGCTCGCCGGCCTAGCGGGAATCGGCGATCTCATGCTGACATGCTACAGCTCGAAATCCCGTAACTTTCGTCTCGGGCTCGAGATTGGATCCGGCAAGTCCCTCGATGAAGCGCGGAACGCTGTCGGTCAGGTCGCCGAAGGAGCCTTCACCGTTCAGGCCGTCGTGTCCATGGCCGACCGCTATTCCGTCGATATTCCCATTTCCCGCGCGGTCTGGGATATCCTCTACGGCGGGAAGAAACTTTCCGACGTCATGACGGCGCTTTTGAACCGTGATCTCAAGCCGGAACACTCCGATCCGGGTTGCCCGCCGGAGTGTGGTGCGTTATAATTTGAAGGGTTCCATCTAAATAAGAAATTATTCAAACATCATAAGTTGGGAGGTGTGTATCATGGCGAAGGCGAAGGTTGATTCCAGTGCGTGCGTGGGTTGCGAGACCTGTGTCGGGAATTGCCCGGTTGAGGCGATCAGCATGGTCGACGGCAAGGCGAAGGTCGACGAAGGCACCTGCATTGAGTGCGGCAGCTGCGTATCCGTGTGTCCTGTGAGCGCAATCTCCCAGTAGTCTGTTACGTCCTGTTTTCCGGAGGGATTGTTTTTCAAGAGGGGGGCAGATGTTCCGCCTCCCCTCTTTTTTTGTTTTCCCGTGAGTGCAGGATCTCTC
>CALMZW010000417.1 GCA_937870605.1 uncultured Synergistaceae bacterium | reverse complement strand
GTTCCGCTGTTCGATATCGACATCTTCGCCGGCGGCGGGGCCATGATCATGGTCGGCCTGCTCTTCGGCTTCACGGGGCTCGTCGTCGCGCTGCTTTTCGTGAAGTTCGCGCGCGTGCTCGCGCGCATGATCCGGGGCGAGGGCGTCCTCGCTCGCTGGACCTACGACCCGGCGTTCTGGAAGGCGTTCCTGGTAAAAGAGGAACGGGAGGTGAAGGGCGAGATGCGCGGGCTCTTCATCATCGTCGCGTCGCTGTGCGGTCTTGTCTTCGTCTCGGTCCTGATCGCGGACGTTCAGGCCGCGATGTGGGTCGGCGCGGCCCTCGCCGTGACGCTCGCGCTCTGCGCGCTCGGGGCGTGGTACAGAGTGCGCTGCCTGCGCGGCGACACGGCTTCGGCGGCTTCCCCCGAGGTCCTGATCGGACGGGAGGGCGTCTGGCAGAACGGGGACTTCTATACGTGGGCGTTCCCGGGGGCCCGGCTCGAATCCGTCGGGATGGCGCACGGGAACGGCGACGTCCTCGAGATCAACTTTTCGTCGCCCGCGAAGAACGGCAGGCAATACACTGCCGTTCACATCCCGGTTCCTCCGGGAAAGCAAGCGGAAGCCGTGTCGGTCCTGAAGGCGCTGGAGCGGGAGGTCGGGTAGGCGGGGGCCGCCCCGGAGTATCCTCCGCCCCTTGCCGAACGCCCTTCCGGGTGGCACAATTCTTCTTGAGGCATCTTCGACAAACTGCGGGAGTGTGATTTCGACATGGCGGTTCGACGCGACTACGATCCGGCGTTCGTTCGCGAACGGCGGAAAAGGCTCTTTTTGCCGCTTTTCGTCTGTCTCGCCCTCTTTGCGTGCGCGCTTCCCTCGCCGGCCGCGACGCCGGACCCGTCGACGCGGATCGAAACGATCTTTGGCCCCGTTGTCGGGTCGTCCGAACGTGGCGTCCGCGTCTACCGCGGAATCCCCTTCGCCGCGCCTCCCGTCGGAGACCTGCGCTGGAAGGCCCCCGAGCCGCCGACGCCGTGGACGGCGGTCCGGGACTGCACGGAATTCGGCCCCGCGTGTCCGCAGCCGCCCCGCACGAAGGTCGGAGCGACGAGCGAGGACTGTCTCTATCTGAACGTCTGGACGGCCGCTCCGGGCGCCGGAGTGAAGCGTCCGGTCATGGTCTGGATCCACGGCGGCGCGTTCATGTCCGGCGCGGGATCGCTTCCCGCGTACGACGGAGCGGCGCTCGCGCGCAAGGGCGTCGTCGTCGTGACCTTCAACTATCGTCTCGGAGCGCTCGGTTTCCTGAGCTGCCCCGCGCTTGACGCGGAATCCCCCCGGAAGACCTCCGGCAACTACGGACTTCTCGATCAGATCTTCGCGCTCGCCTGGGTGCGGGACAACATCGCCGCGTTCGGCGGCGATCCGGGCAACGTCACGATCTTCGGCGAGTCCGCAGGCGCGATCTGCGTCACGTACCTGATGACGAGCCCGATGGC
>CALMZW010000416.1 GCA_937870605.1 uncultured Synergistaceae bacterium | reverse complement strand
TCGTGGGTGCGGTGCTGCACGCTGGAGAGCGGAGAGTTGTTCGCAGTGTGGTATCACACGCCGCAAGGGCATTCGCTGATGACGGCCCAGGGGCGTCCGGGCGAGACATGGCAGATCGTTTCAAGGGATTTTCTCGGGGAACTGGAAAAGAAGCGGGATATGGGGCTCGGACTTGCGCTCGATCCGTCCGGAAATCCGTGGGTCGCGTTCGTGAAAGTGAACGCGGGCACTCTCAAGGGCATTCTGAAGCTCATGTTTCCGACGATACCGCGATCGCCGAAGAACATTGATTACGAAGATACTACATCTTCGGTCGGAGCCTCCTGCGATATAACGGTGGATTCCTCGGGACGCGGGCATCTCGCGTTTTTCCGGACGAATAACATGTCGTTGCGCAACAGGCGATGGTCTCTGGAGGCGGGGAGATCTGGTCTCAGCGTCATAAATGCGGATATCGGCATATCTGAGGGAATTTCTCTTCTTGAGGGTGATGGCGGAGAAGTTGCGGCATTTTTCCGTAGCGCCTCCGGGAATCTGTACCGTAAGATTTACTCAAACGACATCTGGAGCCCTCCTGTCCTTCTCGACGCCGGGGCGAATACCGGCGGCTTCGCGACGAGTCTGCGTGATTCGCATGGAAAAACGTACGTCTTCTATTCGGGCGGGACGGAAGGAGGCGCGCGCCTCCTCACCGACCGGACCGGGGAGTGGAAAATCCACGTTGTCGATCCCGACTCCGTCCTCGGCAGCCGCTGTGCGGCGACGCTTTCGGGTGATGCTGTTCTGGTTTCGTATTGGGACGCGTTTTCGAAGGCCGTGAAAATGCTTCGTGTCGGAAACACGCCGCCGGCGACGCCGTACGGCCCCGGTCCCGCCGATGGGAGCGAGCTTGCGGCCGCGCCGGATGTCCTTTCGTGGAATGCATGCAGCGACGACGAGAACGACGGAGTAACGTATTCCATCTATGTCTCCGATGCGAGATGGAAGCTCGAATTCCTCGAAGAGGATGTGAGGATCGTCTCCGGGGAGACCGTTCTTTCAGCGGATCTTCCGGTTCTGCTGCGCGATTCCTCCCCGGTCTTCTGGCGCGTTGTCGCGATCGACTCCTACGGTTCCTCCTGCGAGGGGCCGATCTGGAGTTATGA
>CALMZW010000415.1 GCA_937870605.1 uncultured Synergistaceae bacterium | reverse complement strand
GATTCTGGTATACTGCATTTTCGTTTATTCGTCCTCTTCGCTGTCCAGCTCCAGGACGTCTTCTTCGACGGAAACCTTCGCGGCTCCGATTGCAGCGTCTCCCCCGGCTTCTTCGTCCTCGCCGTCTTCCGCCGCAACCGGCGCCGAAACCGCCAGCATATCGTCCGACTCCATGACCTTCGCCATGACCTCGCGAACTATTTCGTCCATGAGTGCAGGGTTTTCTTCCAGGTACTTCGCGACAGCTTCTTTCCCCTGCGCCAGCGTCTCCCCTTTATACGTGAGCCAGGATCCCTTTCGTTTGAGCACTTCGAGGTCGATCGCCATATCGACGACGGACACACCCCTCGGGACGCCCTTGCCGTAGATGAGAGACGCATGGCCGGTCCTGAAGGGCGGGGCCTGCTTGTTTTTGACGACCTTCATCCAGATTTCGTGTCCGACCGTATTTTCTCCGCTTGTGATGCTTTTCCCGCGTTTCACTTCGATGCGAACCGAGCTGTAGAACTTGAGCGCACGGCCGCCGGTCGTCGTTTCCTGAGGTCCCGTCGAATATCCGGTGCTTATCTTCGCCCGAAGCTGGTTGATGAAGACGACGACACACTGGCTTCGGGATATCGCCGAGGTGAGGCGGCGCAGCGCGTAGGACATGAGACGGGCCTGCAACCCGACCTGGCTATCTCCTATCTTGCCGTCGATTTCCGCCTGGGGCGTCAGGGCCGCCACGGAGTCGACAACGACGATGTCGACCGCGCTCGATCGAACAAGGGAGTCGAGAACATAGAGAGCCTGTTCCCCGCTGTCGGGCTGGGAGATGTAGAGCGATTTCACATCCACTCCGAGCGACGCGGCCAAACGCGGATCCAGCGCATGCTCCGCATCGATGAACGCCGCTATTCCTCCGGCTTTCTGGGCCTCCGCTACGACGTGAAGCGCAACGGTCGTCTTTCCGCCGCCTTCGGGCCCGAAGATTTCCACGATCCTTCCGCGCGGAAGCCCGCCGATGCCCAATGCCACGTCAAGGGGAAGAATGCCCGTCGATATCACGGGAACCTGCTCCTTGAACTCATCTCCCAAACGCATGATGGATCCCGGGCCGAATTTGCTCCGAATATCCTCGATGGCCAGTTCGAGTACGTCTTCCCGTGTTTGCGGAGTCTTCCTTTTCGCCACGCAGATCGTCCTCCTGTCAGGAATTATGGTGTCTTTCCGTTCTGGAACGCGTATCGCCGGATCGGACTGTATATCGGGCCGTCCGGCGTAAGGCGGCTCTTCATGAATATCGCTTCGCTGACTGCCGTGGAAAAGCCCGGTGCGGCGCTTTCCCGGATCCGCTCGCTGAGAGCGGATGTCATGTCTTTCGGATTCTTGATTCTCGCGAGGGTGAGGTGCGGAGAGAAGGAACGCTTTTCCGGAGCGATTCCCGAAGAAACGCTTGCCCGTTCGACACGGTCGTACAGGGAAACCAGGTTTTCAAGACCTTCCCGTATTCCTATCCAGAGAACCGTCGGGCGATGAAGATCGGGAAAGCACCCCAACCCTTCAAGCGAGAGACGGAAGGGACGGACGTTTCGAAGCGCACCGGCATAATTTTCGGAGAGTCTTTCAACCGTTTCCACGGGAATTTCCCCGCAGAATTTCAGCGTGACGTGAAGCGCCGCGACCGACACCCATCGGATCGATGGGGCGCACTTCCTGAGTCCCGAGACGTAGATTTCGAGAAAACGGCGCGCCTCGTCGCCAAGCGCGACGCATACGAAACAACGGACTATTTCCATGCCGTGTCCCCGAGGATTCCCCTCCAGAGCAATTCAAGCGCCTTCGCCCTCGACCGCTCCCGGATCATGGCCCGATCCCCCGCGAACTTCCGCAGAAGGGCCTTCGTTTCACCGGATCTCGCGCTTGAGACTGCGAACCACACCGTGCCGACGGGTTTTTCCGCGGAACCGCCTCCGGGACCCGCTACCCCGGTCACGGAAACGGCCATGTCGGCGCCGAGAAGACGGCGCGCCCCTTCGGCCATAGCGCAGGCGCACGCCTCGCTCACCGCCCCGTTCGTTTCGAGGATTTCTGGAGATACTCCGAGAAGTTGCCGCTTGATGCGGTTATCGTAACAGATCACGCTCCCCGGAAAGACTTCGGAGCTTCCGGGAACGTCGGTGATTGCGGCGCCGACAAGCCCTCCCGTGCAGGACTCGGCCGCTGAAACGGTCATCCTCCGGTCGATCGCCGCTTCAACAACGGCCTGCTGCAAGGTCGTACATCCTGCGGGAAGGCAATCTCCCGGCAGACGCTCCCGGATCTCCCGTTCTCCGGCGCGGATCCTGTCCGTTTCGCCGCGGAGGACGACTTCGACCAGATTCGCCGCCGGAAGGATGGACGTATGCATCAGCGGATCTTCGAGGACATCCGCGATTCTGTCTTTGAGGAGGCTCTCCGCCCAGCCGGTGATGCTGACGGAAAGCCAGCATTCCTCGGGCGTCAGGCGCGCCCCGAGCGCCTCGTCGGCCATAGCGCGGTATTCGGCGGGGACTCCGGGAAACGAAAAAACTTCCGTTCCCTGGCGTTCAAAACGCATTCCGAGCGCCGAGCCCAACGGGTTGTATACGGATTCGACACCCGCCGGTATCGCGGCCTGCCGCGATCGCGACCGTTCAAACGCTTCCCTGTGGTCGCCGCAATACCGTGACGCCATGCGATCATACGTCGCATCGTCCCGGACCAGCGGCGCTCCAAGGAACTCCGCAAGGATGTCCCTGGTCCGGTCGTCGTGTGTCGGGCCAAGACCTCCGGAGATGACGAGCAGGCGGACGGATCCGATCCATCTGCGCAACGCCGCAAGGGATGCGGCCGTGTCATCCGGGAGGACTTCCATTCCGCGAACCTTCCACCCTGCCCGGTGAAGCCGCGCCGCCATCCACGTGCAGTTTCCCTCTCTCCGGATTCCGCTCAGAAGCTCGTCCCCCAGCGCCAGAAGCGCCGCGTCCTTCAGTGAAACCACCTCCAGTATGAACAAACCGCCGTTCGGTGATCAGCGATAGAGCAGCGCCAGACCGCCTCCAAAGAAAAGCCGGTGCAGTCCGCGCAAAAGCAGATTTGCGCAGACGCCGCCCAAGACGTCGTCCGCCATGATTCCGATCCCTCCGGGAAGAGCCTCCACAGTGCTGATGGGAACGGGTTTGAGAATGTCCAGAATGCGGAAAACCAACAGTGCGGGCAACCACATCGTCTGCGGAAGCGCAAAGAGGGAAATCCACATCCCGACGACCTCGTCGATGACGATTTCGCCGGGGTCCTTTCGGCCGGTCTCCCGGGCATAACGGTCGGAAGCGATCGTCCCAACGATACAGACGGAAAGGATAAGAGGCCAGGTCGGCGGTACGAACAGCGCAACCAGACAGGCCGCCGCGGAGGCGACGGTGCCCGGCATTGACGAAAAGCGCCCCAGACCGCCGACGGTGCTGACGATATCGGCGACGCTACGAAATCTCGCCGTCATCTGCCGGGACGCCGAACAAATCGTATTCTTCCGCGTCGGTCACGGAAACGGAAACGAAATCCCCCTCCTGAAGCGTCCCGACGGGGGAGACGCCCACAAGGCCGTCCACTTCGGGCGCGTCGCGGTAGGAACGTCCCCATGCAAGCTCGCCTTCCCGGTCGATCTCCTCGACAAGAACACGCATCGTCCGCCCCACGAAGAGTCGCTGCCGCTCAAGCGAAATCGCAGACTGAAGCTCCATGAGGCGCGCGTACCGCTGCTCCCTGACGGAATCGGGAATCTGGCCGTCCATTGTCGCGGCAGGCGTTCCCTCTTCGGGCGAAAAGACGAACGCGCCGACCCGGTCGATCGACATCTCTTCGAGAAAATCGAGCGTTTTTCCGAAAGCCGCTTCCGTTTCTCCCGGAAATCCCACGATGATCGTGGTTCGAAGCGCGAAGAACGGATCGGCTTTTCGCGCGTGGGAAAAGAGACGCCGGATATGCGACGCGCTTCCCGGACGCTTCATGCGCCGGAGCATTTCGTCGTCGATGTGCTGAATGGGAATGTCAAGATAGCGCAACACTTTTTTGTACGAAAGGAGCCTGTCGATAAAGGCCTCGTCCATTTGCGCCGGGTGCAGATACAGCAACCGGAGCCAGATGTCGTCCGGAATCGAGGTTTCCAGAGCCCCGAGAAGATCGAGCAGCCCCGTTTTCCCGTCAAGATCCCGGCCGTACGCGGTCAGATCCTGTCCGACGAGACACAGTTCGCGCGCCCCTTCCCGGACGAGCGTCTCCGCCTGCGCGACGACCGCCGCGACAGGAACGCTCCGGGAGCGTCCGCGAATCGACGGGATGGTGCAATACGCGCACACGTTGTCGCACCCTTCGCCCACCTTGAGATACCGCGTCCAGCGCCGCGTTTCCGTCAGCATTCCCCTCGACGGGGCGCACGCGTCGCTCCCGAGCGCGCGAAGCACCGAGGACCAGTCCTCCGCTTTCGCCCAGATATCGACGCTGGGGATTTCCTTTTTCAGATCCTCGCCGTAGCGGTTGTACAGGCACCCGAGGACGCCGATTCTCCGAAGGCTTCCCTGCTCCTTGAGCTGTTCCAGATCCAGAATCGCTCCAATACTCTCTTCCACGGCCGGTTGAATGAAGCCGCACGTGTTCACGAAGGCGACATCCGCGTCTTCGGCGTTTTCGACAAGCGTATGCCCCGCGGTTTTCAGCATTCCGGCGAGGACCTCGCTGTCGGCCGTGTTCTTGGCGCACCCGAGGCTCAGGAGAAAGACCTTCACTCGGTCGCCTTCCCGGTCTTTCCGTCGGGATCGTAGAAAATCTTTACGACTTTGCTTCCGGAGCCGGCTTTGCCCAGCTCCTTGCCGTTCCATGCGATAGACACGGCGTCAGGCCGTCCGTAGGTCACGACAAGGCGCACGTCCGCATCGAACGTCACCGATTTGCCCTTTGGAAGGATATCCTGATACACGACCTTGTCTCCCCGAACCACTCGGATCCAGCATTCCCGACCGGCTGAGAGGACAAGCTTTTTCAGCTGCTCCTGAACCGGAACGGGTGTCGGCGTGGGAGAGGGGCGCAGATCTCCGGACAAAGGGGAGAAAAGAGACGCATCCTGAGAGAACGTGTCCGTCGAAAGCAACTCCGTCGCTCCGGGAAGAGACGACGTTCTGTTTCCGGCCGTTCCCGTAAGCGCGTCCCGGGAGGCATCCGTTTCCAGCGCGCGCGGCGGATTGGGGGTCACCAGTTTCCCGTTCCAGGCGTACCATACGTACCAGCCGGAGCCGGCAAGCGCACAGAGAAGAAGGAGAAAAATCCAGAACTTCGACGCCGGTTTGAACCCCCTGGCGGGAGCGGTGCAGGTTCCGAGCGCGGCGGGTTCGTTGCTTTCGCGCTGCTCCTCCTTGAAGAGAGATCCGACTTCTTCCCAGACCGCTTCGGCTCCAAGCGTCTTCAGGTATGTCCGAACAAATCCGCGGATATAGACATCTCCGGGGAATTCGGAGTAGTCCCCCCGTTCAATGCCTTCGAGGAACTGTTTCCGGATGCGGGTCGTCTCGACAATATCGTCGATGCGCAACCCTCGTTCTTCACGAATCGCCCGGATTCGGGCGCCAAGTTCTATCAGGACGTTTTGATCCACATCTCTAGACACCGATCGTTGCCTCCTTTGCAATTCCGTTTACCGCCGCCCACGCCGCTCCGGGATCCGGAGCGCCGAAGAGCGCATTTCCCATAACGATGACGTCGCACCCGCGCCGTATGACGGATTCCACGTTCCCGCTTCCAAGTCCTCCATCCATTTCAATGAAAAAAGACAATCCCCGAACGGTTCGGAGCCGCACCAGATCGGCGGTTTTGTTCAATGTTTCCGGGATGAACCCCTGCCCGCCGAATCCGGGATCGACGGACATGACCAGGACAAGATCCACCATGTGAATCACGGGGAAAATGCTCTCGACCGGCGTTCCGGGGTTGAGCGAAATCCCCGGACGACACCCTCGTTCGCGAATGGCGGACAGCACCCTGTGGATGTGCGGCGTCGCCTCCGCGTGGACCGTCACGAATGTGGACCCCGCATCGCAAAAGGCTTCGAAGAACCGTTCCGGCGGCTCCACCATGAGATGGACGTCCCGGATAACGGACGGGTGCCGTCCCGCAAGTGCGCGAACGATCGAGGGACCGTACGAAAGATTCGGGACGAAGTGACCGTCCATAATATCCACGTGAATCCAGTCCGGCGTCGCACCGAGCCGCGCAATGCTCCCCGCGATGTCGAGCGGATCCGCGGAAAGCAGGGACGGGGCGATGACCACGGTACGGCCGGAAACGCCTTCTGCGCCCGGGGTAAGCGCGAAGTCCCCGGGGTCTTGGCCGGGGGACCGCGAAGTCCTCGGGGCTTTGGCCGAGGGACAACGCTCCCCCGACTCAGAACCGTCGGGGATCGCGTGTCGTGCTTCTCTGCTTTCCCCGGAAAAGTCGCCCGGGGTAAGCGACCGACTACGCTCCCCCGACTCAGAACCGTCGGGGATCGCGTGTCGTGCTTCTCTGCTTTCC
>CALMZW010000414.1 GCA_937870605.1 uncultured Synergistaceae bacterium | reverse complement strand
TTGGATTCTATATGGAAGAAGAAACCGCTCCGCGCGTTCGATTCCGCGGAGCCGTATAACGGGGACGGTTCCGGAAACATCGAACGGAGGCGCTCTCGGTCGGCGCGGACGAAACGGGGCCGGGCGCTCCTCCCGAAGAGAAGCCCCGGCCCCGTTCGGAGCCGCGAGAGCCGCTTTGGCCTTCGCCGCGGGCGGCCTCACGTCGCCCCGTGCGTTTCAGCAGACGCCGCCCGTCTGCTCAGGCCCTTCCCGGAACGGATCTCCCCGCGACGGGACGATGCAGACGAACCGGAAGTCCCCGTCGCCCGCATTCTCGAAGAAGTGATCCGTGTTCGCGGGGACGTGCGCCCACGACCCCGCCGAAAGCTCGTACGTCCGTCCCGCGATAAGCGCCCGTCCGCGCCCCTCGACGACGATGACGTAGTGGGGCCAGTCGTGTGCGTGAAAGGGGGTCTTCTTTCCGGGCGCGGTCGTGAAGAATCGGACCGTGTACTCCTCCCAGAACCTGCCGGGGCCGAAGATGACGCGTTTCCCGATCCCCTCGCCGTATTCCTTTACGGGAAGCGAGGGGAGGTCGTCGATCCGTCCGGAGAGCGGCCGCGGCTCCGTCACTTGCCTTCCTCCGTCCCGAGGCCGTTCCGGTGGTAGTCCATCGCCTTCAGCGCGAAGCGCGAAAACACGAGCGCCTGTCCCCCTCCGAGCGAAACGGCCACGTCCATCGTCTCGATGATCTCCTTTTCCGTCGCGCCGTGAAGCAGCGCTTCGCCGACGTGGTGCTCGATGCACGGCTTGCACTTGACGATGATCGAAACGCACGTCGCCATGAGTTCCTTCGTCTTGCGGTCGAGCGCGCCGTCCGCGTAGGCCTCCTTCCCGAGCGCCGCGAACGCGTCCGGGATTTTCGACCGTTTGGAATACTGCTCCGTCATCGTCTTCCGGTCCCGGATATAGCCGTCGATCCGTGCGATGTCCGCCGGATCGAGCCCGGTTTCCGAAGCGCAGACCGAACACCCCTTCGCGCAGCACGTTCCCGCCTGTTTCGGATCCATGTCGTTTCCGCCTCCCGTGTATCGGATCGCCGCCCTTCGCGGCGGCAGACGAATGATACCGGCGACGGAGAGGCGAAAACAGGAGTAGCCGCGCATTCGGGCGACGGGTGCAGAGGGGGGGCGGAATCGAACTGTACCGGTCGAAACGACGCAAAACTGTCGCTGTATCCCTTCGCGGCCGCCGCTATAATCTGAAGTCATGGAGACGAACGGGAGAATTCCAGCGGAACCGGTCTTTTTGTACGAGGACGTCGCCGGCAAGATCCGGAGCATGATCGGGAACGGGACATACCGTCCCGGGGACCGGATTCCGTCGATCCGGGGCCTGGCGCAGCAGTTGCGCGTGAGCCCGAACACGGTCGTCCAGGCGTATTCGCAGCTTGAGAACTGCGGTCTCGTCGAGGCGCGACCGCAATCGGGGTATTACGTCCGTTCCGCCGGCAGGGAGGAGCCCCGCCGGACTCCCGCGGGCCCGGCGATGGAGGACGTCGCCCCGAACGACGTGATCCTCGGAGACGTTCCGCTCACGATCATGCGGACGCTCGCGGACCCCGCGAACATGCCCCTCGGCCGCGGAACCCCGAACACGGATCTTCTGCCCGCAGCCAAGCTGACCCGAATGCTCGCGTCGGAATCCCGAAGGTGCGGACGCCAGAGCGTCTCGTACGCCCCGGAGCAGGGATTGCTGCGACTGCGCCTCCAGATCGCGCGCCGGATGCTCCATGCGGGGTGCTCCCTCTCGGCGGACGACATCGTCGTGACGTCCGGCTGCGTGGAGGCCGTCACGCTCGCGCTGCTGACGACCTGCCGGGCCGGTGACGCCGTCGCGCTCGCCTCGCCGATCTACTCCACATTCCTGAAATCCGTCCAACAGCTGGGGCTCCGGGTGGTTGAAATCCCCTCGGTCCCCGGAGAGGGGATCAACCTCGGCATCCTCGAGTACGCGATGAAGCAGACGCCGATCCGGGCCTGTGTCACGATCGCGAACTTCAACAACCCGCTCGGCTCCTCGATGCCGGACGACAAAAAGCGCGACCTCGTCGCGATGCTCGCCCGGCGCGACATTCCACTCATCGAGGACGACGTCTACGGCGACCTCGCGTTCGGTCCGGCGCGCCCGTCGTGCACGAAGGCGTTCGACGACGCGGGGCTCGTGATGTACTGTTCGTCGTTCTCGAAGACGCTGGCGCCCGGGTACCGGGTCGGCTGGATGGTCCCCGGACGCTTCCGCACCATGGTCGAACAGCTCAAATCGCTCTTCAACCTCGCGACGGCCTCGCCGACGCAGCTCGCGGTCGCGGAATTCCTCGACGCCGGAGGCTACGACCATCACCTCCGGTCCGTCCGGCGCGTCTACGCCCGCCACGCGGCGCAGATGCGCGAGGCGATCCTGCGGTGCTTTCCGGAGGGGACGCGCGTGTCGCGCCCGGCGGGGGGCTTCATGCTCTGGGTGGAGCTTCCCGAGGAGATCGATTCTCTCAAGCTTTACGAACAGGCCGTGGGCGAGCGCATCATGATCGCTCCGGGGGCCGTCTTCACGACGACGGGGCGGTACGGCAACTGCTTCCGGCTCAACGCCGCGTTCTGGACCGGAGAGGTGGAACGCGCGATCGAGACCCTCGGCGGCCTCGCGGGGGCGATGGCGATCCCCTAAAGTCGCGTGGTACAATGCCGCACAAACACCCGCCGGAGGAGGACAACGCATCATGATGCCCATCAAAACCCCGTATGGATCGATCCGTCCGTGGGACGCGCCCGATGTCCCCGCTCTCGTGAGGCACGCGAACAACCGCAACGTCTCGATGCGCATGCGTGACGCCTTCCCGTTTCCGTATACGATCGCCGACGCGAACGCCTTTCTCGGGATCGTCGCGCGACAGAGCCCCGTGACCTTCTTCGCGATCGCGACGCCGGACGAGGCCATCGGAGGCATCGGGATCACCCGCAACGCCGACGTCCATCGCCTGACGGCCGAGATGGGCTACTGGCTCGCCGAACCCTTCTGGGGACGGGGGATCATGAGCGAAACCGCCCGCGCCTTTTCGGACTTCGCGTTCGAGGCGTTCGGCCTCATTCGGATCTACGCCGAACCGTACGAGGGCAACATCGCGTCATGCCGCGTGCTCGAAAAAGCGGGCTTCACGCTCGAGGGGCGCATGCGCGGCAATGTGATCAAGGACGGACGAATTCTGGACCAGTATCTGTACGCGAAGATCCGGGAGTGATACCATTTCCGCACGCCCGCTTTATGCGGAGCGACACGGACGACTATCCCATCCGGAAGGGAAAAAACAACCGATGCCTCATTTTCTTCTGTGTCCGCCGCCTCCTGACAGCCTGTAAATACTGAATCCCCGTCATCGGGACGAGGATTCGTTCCTGCGTCCGCCGCCGAAGGCATCCTTCCGGCGGTGCAGGTTGGTTGTTCCCGGGAGATCCGGAGTGATACGGAAGAAAGGTGGAAATCCGTGAAACGAACATCGTCGGCGGCGCTCTGCGTCGCTGCGTTCCTTCAGATGGCGGGTGTGGGACTGATTGTCACGCTCCTGCCGGGTCGCGTCATGTCCCTCTCGCATTCAATGGTCTGGATCGGGGCGATCACCTCCGCGTTCGCAGTCCCGTTCGTCCTCTTTCAGCTCCCAGTCGGGTACCTCGGCGACCGCTACGGGTACAGGATATTCATCGCGGCCGGATACGCGCTTGCAAGTGTGGTCGGGCTGCTCTACTTCAGAGCCGGAAGCGTCTTCGGCATCCTTGCGGGCCGCGCACTCCAGGGACTAGCGGAAATCCCCGCGTGGGCCGTTGCGCCCGCGCTGCTCTCGTCGCTGTATCCCGACACGCGCGGCCTGGTGATCGGCAGATACAACGCGTCGTTCCACCTTGGGCTGACGGCCGGGAGCGTCGCGAGCGTCCTCGCGTCGGCCGTCTGGAGCGGCGGCGAGATCTTCCTGCTCTACTCGGCTGCCGGGGTGCTTTCCGCGGTGATCGTCGCGCTCTTTGTCGAGGAACCCGCACGCGGCGTTCCGGGGTCCGGGGAAACCCCCGGCTGCCGGGATGTCTTCCGTGCGCTCCGCGAGATCCGCACGCCTTCGATTCTCGCGGGAATCTGTCTCTACGGCGGCGGATACGGCATGTTCCTGACCGTTGTGCCGGGCGTCCTGCTGCGCGAAAAGGGCTTCGGCCGGAGCGGAGTCGCCGTGTTCTTCGCGCTTTTCTACGTCGCGATAAGCATCGCGCAGGTTGTCGCGGGACGGATATCGGACAGACTCGGGCGCAACGTCACGATGCGCGCGGGGCTTCTACTGGTCGCGGCGGGCATCATTCCGTTCGCGTGGGCCGAAGGGTGGACGGCGCTCGCCTTCCTGACGGCAGCGTCGCTCGGACTCGGCGCGTTCTGCGTCTCGGCGATGGCGTCCCTCGTCGAAGCGGTTCCCGCGACGCTGAAGGGCTCGGCCTCCGCCGTCTTCTACGTTCTGTGGGGCCTGGGGTACTTCCTCGCGCCGCCCGCGCTTTCCGCGCTCGGCGGCGCGGTCGGATTCCGCGCGGCGTTTCCGATTGTCGGAGCCGTCGTTCTCGCAGAGTTCGCGGCATTATGGGCGAACGGTCGGGCAGGACAATGATTCCCTGCGCCACCGGACCGGCGGGATCCGGGCCTGTCGTCCGTCCGCCCGAAGACGCATTCGAAGATATCCGGGTACAAAAGACGCATTCGGGAGCACAAACATACGAAAGACGGGCCTTTGCGGGTATACTTGGGAAGAAGCCCATCGATCCCTGCACGGAGGTGTCGCGAGATGAGGGAGTATTTCCTGAAGACGGAGCGTCTCGGCTTTTCGAAGTGGACGGCGAACGATACGGAACTCGCCTTCGGCCTGTGGGGCGATCCCGAGGTGACGAAGCTCATCTGCGCGAGCGGCTCGTTCACGGACCAGGAGGTCCGCGACCGGCTCGCGACGGAGATCCGCAACGGCGAGGTCTACGGCGTTCAGTACTGGCCGATCTTCGAACTGGCGACCGGAAGGCACGCCGGATGTTGCGGGTTGCGGCCCCACGACCTGCCGAACGGCGTCTACGAACTGGGGTTCCACCTGCGGCGCGCCGTGTGGGGGCAGGGGTACGCGGTCGAGGCCGCGCTCGCCGTCATCAAATACGCGTTCGACACGCTGGACGCGAAGGGGCTCTTCGCGGGGCACAACCCGAAGAACGTCGCGTCGAGAAAGATCCTTCTCGAAAAGCTCGGATTCGCGTACGTGGGCGATGTCTTCTACCCGCCCACGGGCATGAACCACCCGTCGTACAGCTACCGCCCGGATCCGAAGTGATCCGCGGACGCATCCGAATCCGAAAGAAGCGAAGAAAAAGGGACCGGGCGAGTTCTCCCCGGTCCCTTCGCCGTATCGGAAACCGTACGCTGCTACGCGCGGATCGAAGCCGCGTACGCCGCCATCCGGTCCATGGCCGTCACGAGCTTCGGCATCGCGCACGTGCAGGCCAGCCGGAGGTAGCCCTCGCCGCACGCGCCGAACGCCGATCCGGGGAGCGTCGCGACGCGCCCCTTCTCGAGCAGCCCCCACGCGAACGCGTCGCTCGTCATTCCGGTCCCCCGGATGTTCGGGAAGAGGTAAAACGCCCCCTCGGGCTCCGCGCAACTGACGCCAGGCATCGCGTTGAGCCGTCCCGCGACGTAGGTGAGCCGCTCCCGGAACGCGGCCAGGCGCTCTTCGATCTTTCCGTCGTGCGCGCCGAGCGCGTAGAGCATCGCGCGTTGCGAGGGCGCACAGACGCCGTAGGTCTGGTTCGCCGCGATGAGGCACATGGTCCGGATCAGCTCCGCGGGGCCGATCGCGTAGCCGAGCCGCCATCCCGTCATGCAGTGGCTCTTGGACAGTCCGCTCATCGTGAGGGTTCGCGCCTTCATCCCCGGCAGGCTCGCGAACGGGACGTGCTTCCCGCGGAAGACGAGGGCGTCGTAGATTTCGTCGGAGAGGACGACGAGATCGTGTTTCTCGGCGACCGCCGCGATGCCCTCCATCTGCGCGCGGGTCATGACGCGCCCCGTCGGGTTGCTCGGCGAGCAGAGGAGCAGCGCGCGCGACTTCGGCGTCACGGCGCGTTCGATGGCCTCGGGCGTCGGGATGAAGCCGTCCTCTTCCGTCGTCGGCAGGTGGACGGCGACGCCGTCGTGCTGCGCGATCTGGTCGAAGTACGGCGGGAAGCACGGCTCCGGGGTGATGACTTCGCCGCCGGGTTCGAGAAGCGCCTGGAGCGCGAGGTGGAGCGACTGGACGCCGCCCGCCATGACGAGCACTTCTTCGGGCGTCGATTTCAGGCCGTAGCGCCGGTCCCAGTAGTCGCAGACGGCCTTTCGGACGTCCTCGTACCCCTGGATCGGGGGGTAGTGCGTGTATCCGGCCTTCGCCGCCCGCGCGGCCTCGTCGATGATGTCAGGCTCGGTGTCGAAATCGGGCTCCCCGATGCCGAGCGATACGATGTCCGGGTTCGCCGCGGCGACCTGGAAGATCTTCTGGATCTTCGACGGTTCGGCCTTTCGGTACTTTTCCGCAATTTTCATGACATCCACTCCTTCTGTTCCATCTTCGCACACGTCGCTTTAGCGAAGCAGTATCGCACCACATGCGGGGGGAGCGCAAGTGCTTTTTGCGTTTCGTCCGGCGCGGGAGCGACGCGAACCCGATAGGACGTTTGCCGTCCGCGTCCCTGGTGTATCATACGAAAAGACGTATTCTTCAAAGAGAACGAAGGGCGTGGTGCACGTGGGCGTCGGGAGAGAGAAGATCCAGCGGTTTTACGACTTTTTTCTGGTGTTCCTCGCGCTTCTCTGTGTCGTACTGCTGATCCTTCAGGACCGCATGGAGCTGTCCGACGCGCAGGACGAGCTGATCGAATGGCTGGACCTCGGAATCTGGATCGCGTTCGCGGCCGACTATTGCGTCAACCTCTACCTCGCAGCCGACAGGCGGAAGTACGTGCGCGCGCACATCGTCGAACTCATCGCGATTCTTCCGTTCAACGCCTTTTTCAAGGGAATCCGTCTGATGCGCGTTTATCCGCTGATCCGCTCCACACGGCTCCTGCAGGCGTCGCGGCTCTTCCGCCTGATCGTCTACTTCGGACGGACGCACAAGTACGTCTCGCGGTTTCTGCGGCAGCACAACTTCCACTACGTCCTTTTTTTCACCGTTTCGACCATTCTCCTGGGCGCCGTCGCGATCGGACATTTCGAGAAGATGGGGTTCAACGACGCGATCTGGTGGGCGCTCGTAACGGCGACGACGGTCGGGTACGGAGACATTTCGCCGGCGTCGACGGGCGGACGCGTCGTCGCCGTGTTCCTGATGCTCACGGGGATCGGGTTCATCAGCACGCTGACGGGAACGATCGCATCGTATTTCGTCCGTCCCGAAG
>CALMZW010000413.1 GCA_937870605.1 uncultured Synergistaceae bacterium | reverse complement strand
TGCCGTACGAGAGCTTGCCGGTCGATTCGAGCCCCATGTACAGGTCGGAAATGCCGCTGTCCGCGGCCTGTTCGACGAGCGAGGCGAGCAGCTTCTCGACGCCCTCCTCGTCCGAGACTCCAAGGGTGAGCCATGCGTAGCGCACCGAATTCGCGGCCGTCGCGACGACGCCCTCGATCTTGTTGAACTCCGCGCTGACGGAGTCGGCTGCGCCTTTGATGATCTCCAGACCGGATTTTTCGACCTGATCGAACATCATCGCGCTGCCCCGGTAGTAGGTAACCCCCGCCATCGTCGCAATCACCGCAAGGACGATAACCGCCATTCCTATGAGCTTGCTCCGGATTGTCATCTCTCTTAGTCCTCCTTCCGCCGTTCGGCGGCTGTTTCTTCTTTCACGTCACGCATCACTCTTTCGACAACGCCCCAGATGGCGTTTTGTCCGTCCCGGACGGGAAATGCGTCGATCCGGAACCGTTTTCTCCCGCGCCGCCCCCCGGTCTCGAAGAAGACCGAATGCGGCGTTCCGTCCCGTATCGTTTCGAGGGCGGTGCATTTGTGGCATGCCGCTGTGCGGCGGCGGAAGATCCTGTAGCACTTTCCCCCCGCTCCGGCCGATTCGACGAGGGGGCCTTCCGACAAAACGACGTTCAGGCCCAGGTCCACCATAAACAGTCCTTCTTCCCTCCATCCGTCGTCGGCGACCGGGAACGCGGTTTCCTTCGATATCAGTTCCCGAAGCGTCATGTCGCTCGTGGCGTTCAGGCGAACCACCTCCTCTCTCTGTCTCTGCGATAAGGGTACGATATGTTGAAAAAATGGCAATCTTTTTGAACGTAAATGCACCAATCTGCTCATATTGTTTTTAACCTTCGGGACGCATTCGCGGACTCGACAAGCTTCCGGACGGGAGAAAGCCCCGTCAAATGGTATAATTCCGAAAACGATTGCTGATATTGGAGGCCCTGCTCCTACGGGTCTACATCCCTGCTGATATGGAGGCGTTCGCATGAAGCTCCGGAGTCGTTTCTGTGCGATTTGCGCGTTTGGGTTGATCCTGCTGGCGACGATCACGGGAACCGCATCCGCGAAGATGAGGATCGCCGTGCTGGAGTTCCAGAACAACGCGACCGAGGCGAAGGAAGTCACCGAAGGCGTCCGGAGGGGCATAACGGACATGCTCACGACGGAACTCGTCAAGACCGGCGCCTTCAGCGTCTACGAGCGAAGCCGCATCGAGTCGATCGCGAAGGAGCAGAAGCTCTCCGCGTCCGGTCTCGTGGATGCGAATACGGCGGTTTCCCTCGGACGGCTCGTCGGGGTCGAAGCGATCATCACAGGAGCGATCACGGAGTTCTCGACGAAGACCTCCGGCGGATTCATCCCGCTCGGCGGCTTTACGGGCGTCGCCGTGGGAAGCTCCACGGCGAAGGTCGCGCTCGATCTTCGGGTTGTCCGGATCCAGACCGGCGAAGTCGTGGCGGTTGTCCGGGAAACCGGAACCGCGGACCGTTCAGCCGGCGGCGTCATGATTTCGGGACTGACCTTCGCGGAGGGGGAGAGCGGGGGCATGCTCTCCGCCGCGACGTACAACGCGATCCAGAAGATCGCGACGCGTCTTCGGCAGATGGTCTCCGGCTCTTCGTACCACGTCCTGGCCTACTCGGGCGACATGGTGACGGTGGACGCCGGGATGTCCCAGGGAATCCAGCCGGGGCAGCTGCTCACGGTGTACCTCGAAGGACTGCCCATCGTCGGCCTCAAGGGAGAAGTCCTCGGAATCGAAAAGAACTATCTTGCGGTCCTGAAGGCGAAGGACGTCCAGAACGCGTATTCCAAGTGCGAAGTCCTTCGGATGGAAGGAAAGCCAAGCCGTGGCGATTTCGTCGAGCTGTTCTTCGGGAAACCCGATAAGGTCCAGCTGACGCGCCGGAGCACGGCGACCGCGCTCAACGCCCTCGGCGGCGGAAGCGGCGGGACGCCTCCCGCGGTCGAGCCGACGCCGGAGCCCAGGGCGGAACCCACGCCCGTTCCCGCATCGTCGGGCAAGGGAAAGAAGGGCGCAATTCCCACGCCGGAACCGGCCCGTCCGACGCTTGAACCGACGCCCGTCCCGCA
This sequence comes from uncultured Synergistaceae bacterium, assembly GCA_937870605.1. Taxonomy (GTDB): domain Bacteria; phylum Synergistota; class Synergistia; order Synergistales; family Aminobacteriaceae; genus CALFXN01. The sequence continues at coordinate 3,250 of CALMZW010000413.1, read as the reverse complement.
GCCGACGCAGGCGCCCGTGAATATCCTGGCCGGCTCCGCGTCGAACAAGTCGGACCAGATCGACGTCCTCGACGCGATGCCGCTGACGCCGGAACAGAAGGCGAATATCACTATCGTTCACAAGGGAGGGTACTATAACCTCACGAAGGGGAATTTCTCCCGTGCGCTGAAGCAGTTCGAGCAGGGCGTGAAGATCTACCCGGGGAACTACCTCGACATGTACTGGGCGGGAGTGACGGCGTACAAGATGGGCAAGAGGACGCTCGCGCGCGAATGGATCGACAAGGCGATCGCGGCGAATCCGAGCTACGAGCCCGCGATTGACTTCCGCGACAGAAACCTGGAGAAGAAAAAGAAGTAACGGAGCGGGTGCGACTTCATGTCGCGCGCGGAGTTCGGAACGAATCTGAACGAAGACGAAGGAGGGGGTCCAATGTTTCCGGATCGGAACGGTCGTGCGGCATGGCGGAAGGCGGTGGTGGCTGCGTGTGTCGCGGTTCTGGCCGCGTACGGCGTCGCCGTTGCGGATTCGGGGTCCCTGTCGCTTCGCGATCTCGGGTATCCCGGCGAAATGCTTTTCGAGGGGCCGGCGACGCCGCTGTCGGTGTACTTCACGACGCCGCGGGTCACCCTTGAAGAGGGCTTCATGACGTGGGAGCTGCGTCCGTCGACCGCGCTCGATCCGCTTTCGGTCTTCTCGTTTTTTCTGAACGACCGGCTCGCGGCGAGACGCAGCGTCGCGGATCTCAGGAAGAATCCGACCGTTTCGCTCGCGCTGCCGCGTGACGTTGCGTCGCGCGGCTTTCTTCACGCCCGCATTGAACCGCGCCTTTTCATCACGGACGATTTGTGCGGCGATATGTCGCGCGGGGGCCTGTATTACAGCGTTCTCTCCGAATCGCGCCTGACATTGCGGTACAGCCGCCCTCCGGTCCGCTCGGCATCGGATTTCTTCGACGGACTGATTTCCGGGGCGGTAGTCCTCCTTCCTTCGTCGCCGACGCTCGGAGAGGCGACGGCCGGGATCTGGGCCGCGTCCATTCTGCGAAAGGCCTATCCGGGGCAGTCGTTTCCGCTGCACGTCGCCGGAGAGCCCCTCCCGGGGGCGCAGCCGAAGATCCTGATTTCCTCGGGAAAGAACCGCTTTCCGAATCCGCCGGTTCTTCCGGAAGGATTCTCTGCGGTTTCCGGAGACCTCTCGATATGCGCGTCCGATGACGCGACGCTTTTGCTGCACGTTGCCGCGCTTCCCGTCCGGCAGGTTTTCTCCGGCCTCGGCGACGCGTTCTCCGTGCGAAAGAATACAACGGAAAAAGGAATCCCGGCGTTCGTCCCGGAAGCGGAAGGCGCGGGGCATTTCTCCGCGGCGGTGGAGCTCCCAGTCTACCCCGGACTGATGCCGGCTCCTCCCGCGGATCTGACCTTCCATCTCGAAGGGGTGTACACCCCCGTCGACGACGCCCTCAGGCGTCCAAGGCTCGATCTCTTCTGGAACGGGAAGCTCATGAAAAGCGAACGGCTCGACAATTCGGGAAGCTTCGCGCTGAATCTTCTGGTCCCCAAGGAATCGGGCGTGTTCACGCGCAACCTTCTCAGGGCGGTCGTGCAGTACCCGTCCACCGAAGGCCTGTGCCGGTATATCCGGACTCCGTCGCGCCTGAGGCTTCTTTCCCGGAGCTTCGTCACGGGGTACGGGACATTCCCGCCCGAGAGCCTCACGTTCGATTCGTTCGGTCTGTTCGGAATGTCACGGGGCGCGGTCTTTACCGATGGAGCGGGCGACCCGGACATCCTCCGGGCCGCGGCGGATCTTCTCGTTTTTCTGAACCGGCAGTACCCCGAAGAGGTGTTTCTCCTCCCCGAACTCCGTCCTCTGAAGGATCTGGCGAACGAAGGAGACCGGGGGTACGCGCTGGTCGTCGCGACCCGGAAGGACGCGCTTCTTCCGGAGCGGGTGAGCGCGGCCCTTCCCTTCGCTTCCGGAGCCGGGGCGGCTGTGTACCGCAAGAGCACGGGCGAAACCGTGTTTTCTCACGACCCGTCCGAAGGAAGCGCAGTGCTCGAGGTCGGAAATATCGGCGGGCGACCGCTGCTGGCGGCCACCGCCCCGAATCCGGAGGCGTTGCGGAAGGCGGTCTCGTTCGCGGCGGATCCCGCGAATGCGGGAGAGCTGTACGGAACGCTCTTCGTCTACCGCAAGGACGGCGCGCGCCGCAGTATCGACACCAGAGCCCCGGAAACGGGCGTCCGCACGCTCGAGCCCGTGGCGATGGCCGAGCGGACGTGGTTCCGCTACCGCGGGTATATCCTGCTCTCCCTGTGGGTGCTGGTCGCCGCGTTGCTGGCGAAGATCGCGCTCGGGAACAAAAGGAAGGTGTCATGATCCATGAATCGCCGGAGGGCGATTGACGGACTGCTTCCGATCGCCTTCGTTCTCGCGTTCGCCTCCGCGGTCCACGCGGGAGCGTGGACGCAGCCCGAAGGCGCGCTGAACATGGCCGTGACGTTCGCGCGCTACGAAAGCTCCTGGTACTGGGACGAACAGCGGGAGAGCAAAAAGGCGCTCGACGGTGCGTTCTCGAAGACCGAGGCGCGACTGTATCTGGAGTATGGCCTGACCGACCGCTATACGGCCATTCTCAACTTCCCGTGGAAGCGCCAGGAGAAGGGATCGCCGTCCGATCTCTCGGACAGCGGCGTCGGGGACATCGAAATCGGACTCAGGCGCCGGCTCTGGAACCGCGGGAGCGAGGCGGCCGCGGTTCAGCTTGTGTTCGGGATCCCGGCCGGATACGACGACCGCATCCCGGTCGCCCTTGGAAGCGGAAACCGGTACGCGGACCTTCGCTATGTCTGGGGCAGAAGCTGGCCCCTGCGCGGCGGGTACGGCTACGTCAATCTCGAATTCGGGTACCGGGCGTTCGACGATGACGAACCGAACCAGTTCCGGATGGACGGAATCCTGTACACGCCGCTCTCCCCTTCGTGGGGAATGCAGCTGGCTCTGAACGTCGAAGAGAGCGAACATATCGCGCGTCCGGACCCCGCGGATCCCGCAGCTCCGAGACGCGGACACAGGCTCTGGAAGGCGGGGATCGGACCGGTCCTGCATCTTGCGGGCGGCTGGTCGCTGTCGCTGATCGTCTATCGGGATGTTCTCGGAGCCTATACGGGGGAGGGGACCAACGTGGAACTCTCCATTTCGACGACGTTTCCCCCCCGTCGCTGAAGCGTCATGAAACTCGGAGAG
>CALMZW010000412.1 GCA_937870605.1 uncultured Synergistaceae bacterium | reverse complement strand
ATGCACACGGGCGACATCGACTTCCCCGGCGCCGTGGTGATCGAACGCTCCGTCCAGCAGGGGTTTCGCGTCAAGGCGGGGGGCGACGTCCAGGTCGGCGGAGGCGTATTCAACGCGCGGATCTTCTGCGGCGGCGTCTGCCGCGTCAAGGGCGGCGTGATCGGCGACCAGTCCGTGATCCGGGCCGACAAGGGAGCGACGGTCGGTTTCGTGGAATACGGCTCCATCGTCTCCACGGGACGGATCGATGTCCTGGGCTACGCGCTCTTTTCCACGCTCAAGTCGAGGGATACCGTATTCGTTCTCGGGAAGAACCAGCGCGGCGTGATCGGCGGGCTGGTCATGGCGCGCAACCTGGTCGAACTCTTCAGCGCGGGGTCCATCCTCGAACCCGTGACGCAGATCCAGGCGGGGTCGGATCCGTTCATCGAGGAATGGCTGAAGGACATCGCCGTCAAACGGACCGAGACGGAAGGGCTCAAGCAGCGCGTTGAACTGGCGCTCGCCTCGCTGAAGACGCGGACGCACGGGTTCCAGCCCGACATAATGACGGCGGAAGACCGGAAGACGGTTCTGGCGCTGGCGGAGCATCATAAGAAACTTGCACAGACGCTTTCCGAGCTTCAGACAGCCGGCGACGAGCTGCACAAGCGGACGTCCAAAGCAGAGGGAGGCGCATCGGCGAGAATACGCGTGCGCGACAAGATCTTTCCGAACGTCACGTTGAACATATCCGGCCAGTCGCTGGTGATCCTGAAACCCGAACGATTCGTTTCGTTTGCGGTCGACAGGGAAGGACACATCCTTCGGGAAGCATTCAGATGAGCCTAGTGGAGGGTTGAGGCCATGGAGAGGATCTATGAACATCTCAAGGGGGATCTGCCGGAATCGGGCGGGATGGACGTTTCTCCGGAAAGGATTCACGACCTTGCGGGATCCCTGTTCACGCACATGGCGGAGGGACTCGCGCTGCACCGGATCATTCTGAAGGACGGAAAGCCCGAGGACTACGAGTTTCTGGACGTGAACCCCTCATGCGAACGCGTTCTCGGGGTTTCGCGCGACCGGATCGTCGGCAAGCGGGCGAGCGAATTGCTGGGCGATCCCGTCCCGTACCTGTCGATATACGCAAGATCGGCGCTCGAACGGGACAGCACGCGCTTCATGGCGCAGTACGAGAAGATCGGAAAATATCTCGACATCTCCGTGTTTTCCCCGGCGCTCGGCTACTTCGCCACAATCCTCAGCGACGTGACGAAACACGTCCTCGCCGAACAGGAGCAGGAGAGCCTGAAGCAGTACCTCGAAAGCGTCATCGATCACGCGAATATCTGGTTCGAGGTGCTCAACGAGAACCGCGAGCCCGTCATCTGGAACCGCGCAGCGGAAATCATCAGCGGCTACGCGCGCGGCGAGGTCGTCATGGCCGGGGGAGAGTTCCGCGAATGGCTCTATCCCGATCCGGTCTACCGGGCGGCCGTGGAGTCCCGTCTCCGGATCCTCGGCGGTGAGGAAGGAACGTCGGAGGACTTCATCTCGACGATCCGGACGAAGTCCGGCAAGAGCCGCCACATGCGCTGGACCGTCCGAAACCTCTACCAGACCCCGGGAGGCGAGGCGACCGGGATCATCCTCGTCGGGCGCGACATCACGGCGCAGAGCGAGACGGAATCGGCATTACGGGAGAGCGAGCGGCGGTACAGCAGCATCTTCCACAAGTCGCACGCCGTCATGTACGTCGTGGATCCGAAGACCGGACGGTTTGTCGACTGCAACGCCGCGACAACGGAATTCTACGGCTACACGAGGGAAGAATTCCTGAAGCTCACCACACGTGATTTGAGCGCCGAACCGATCGAGGCGGAGTTGCGGCAGCGGCTTCGGGATGCCTCGCAGGGACCCCGCCGGTTTGTCCTGTTGCACCGGCGCAGCGACGGTTCCTCCCGCAGGATGGAGGTCTTCGCGGGCCCGGTCGAAATGGAGGGTGCGACGATGCTCTTCTCGATCGCCCACGACATTACGGAAAAGCACGAAACCGAAGAGGCGTTGCGACAGGCCAAGGAGGATCTCGAACGGCGCACCCGGATCATCGAGGACCTTCTCGCCGAATCCGAGGATCAGAAGGAGCGGGTCCACACGCTCATGAACGACGCGATCCTGCTGACCACGAAGATCCTCGAACTCCAGGACTGTTCGGAATCGGAACACGACCGGCGCGCCGCGATGCTCGCAGAGGCCGTCGCGAGGGAACTTGAGTATGGCCCGGAACGGACCGATCTTGTCCGGGTAGCGGCGATGCTTCACGATGTCGGGATGATCGCGGTTCCGCCCGATGTCCTGAAGAAAGCCGGCGCGCTGACGCCCGAGGAACGCGCCCTCGTTCGCCGGCATCCTTCCGAGGGCGGGAGCATCGTCGAAGGCGTGGGCTTTCCCGCGTTGCTCCCGCGGATCATCCGGGAGCATCACGAACGCATGGACGGCTCGGGGTATCCGAACGGACTTTCCGGCGACGAGATCTGCGAGGAGGCCCGGATCCTGGCCGTCGCGGACGTCGTCGAGGCCATGACGTCGGATC